>JAFTSO010000006.1 GCA_017467265.1 Clostridia bacterium | reverse complement strand
GAAATTTCCTGCGGGGAATAATTCTTTTCGTCAATTTTAACTTTATAATCGGAACCCATATGACGTTTGATGGAAATAATCGTCTTGTCGGGGTTTGCAACTGCCTGACGTTTTGCCGCCTGACCGACCACGCGCGATCCGTCTTTCTGGAAAGAAACAACGGACGGGGTCGTTCTGGAACCTTCTGCGTTTGCGATAACGACGGGTTCACCGCCTTCCATAACCGCCACGCACGAGTTGGTAGTACCAAGGTCAATACCAATAACTTTACCTGCCATAATAACACTCCTTCACCGCTTTTTCTGCGGCTTTCCTTTTTATTTACACTTATATTTAACCAAAGCAAAACGCCGTTAAACACAAAAACAAAAATTTTTTTACGGATTTTTACCGCAAAATTTTTAAGCAAAAAATCACGGCCCTGCGTTTTCGCAGAGCCGCTTTTCTTCAATTATACTATGGTATTATAAACCTATCCCCGATTTCTTTTTTCTAAATAATTCATTTGCCCCTGTATAATAAGCGGATTAACAATGATCCCTATGATAAGTAGCGCAAAAATCGCCATTTTTATTCTTTTCTCTTTTGCACCTTACTTTTTCAAAATACCGCTTGTTCTAAATTGCCATACAATAGAATATAATCCAAGCGTGCAAAACACCAACAAGCTCGTTAAAAATCCACTCATACCCTTCTTTTCATTTCTGCGCACTTCATTTTGCACGGAAGAAATCCAATACAAATCATAAGGTCCCTTTAATAGAGCCATCAAATACGTCATTATAAATCTATTTCGTCTTGTATACATTTTGTTCACCTCCACCATAATTATAAGGCACAATGTGCCTTTTGTCAAGCAGAAATTGTACAATGTGCTATTATTTTAATATGATTAAAATAGAAGATATTCAAAAACGTTTGCGCGAAGCAATACAATACGGAAATATTTCCCAAAAAGAATTAGCAGAAAAATTAGGAGTCAATCCGTCCACAGTTAGCAAGTATATGCGATTGAATAAATACCCTTCTTTGGATACGTTCGCAAACATTTGCGAAATATTAGACGTTTCTGCCGATGAAATTCTATGCTTAAAATGATATATAAGCGGCCCTGCGTTTTCGCAGAGCCGCTTTTTTATACCGTTTTTTTATTTATAACAGTTCCTTTTTGAGATATGCGCTGTCGTGTTCGGTGATTTTGCGAATCACTCTACAAGGGTTGCCTGCCGCAAACACGTTGTCGGGAATATCCTTCGTCACCACGCTGCCTGCGCCTATTACGCTGTTTTCTCCGATCGTCACGCCGCCGCAAACCGTCACTCCCGAGGCGAGCCAAACTCCGTCCTTGACGACGATCGGCTTTGCATATTCCATATCGTACGCCGTTCCGTCGTCCTTAAAACGCATTTTCCGTTCCTTGCAAAGCAACGGGTGCACGGGAGGTACAAGCTGGCAATTCGGCCCGATAAACACGTCGTTGCCCAGCCGTACGGGCGCGCAATCGAGCACAGTCAAATTAAAATTCGCATAACAGTTTTCGCCTGTAAAAAAGTTTACGCCGTAATCAAACTGCAACGGCCCTTGCAGGTACGAACCCTTGCCGAGATTTGGGCAAAGCGCGCCTAAAATCTCCGCGCGCTTTTGCTCTTCGTCTTCGTACGTATCGTTGTAATCTTTGCTTAATTTATGCGCTTTGCAGCGCATCTTCGCAAGTTCCTTATCCGACGTATCGTAGAGCTTGCCTGCGCTCATTTTTTCAAATTCCGTCATAGTGATAGTTTCCGCTTTTTTCTAATTTTTATTCCAAAAAGAAACACACAGGCACGAACAGCATCACGATCGACATAATGAAGATGAGCGTGGATACGTATTTTACGCCAAGGCAATTTTTCGTCTTAACGCCGAACACAAACGACGTGATGGCAAAGCCGAGCGCGATCCAGTCGAGCATGAACGCCGCGTCAAACATCTCTTCGCCATATTCGTAGTAGAGCAGAATATCCGAAATCCCCATCATCACGAACATAAAGGACACGACGAGCAACGCAAACGCCACCGTACCGAACAGTTTAGAACGTTTCGCGTTCTTCTCAAAGACGGGCTTTGCCTGTTGCTGGGGCTGGGATTGCTCCGCGCTCACCGCCGTTGCCAACGCTTTCGTCGGGCAGCCGCAATGGTGGCAAATCACCGCTTCGTCCATAATCTCTTTACCGCATTTTGAACAAAACATATTTTTTCTCCTTTTATTACGCCAACGCTACCAAGCCGAGCACGAACATCGCGCTCGCTACTGCGATCGCCGCAACGGACAACCCCTTGCCCTTGCCGTTGATTTTCGCCGATCTGGACAGACCGATGCCGCCGAAAATCCAGCCCAGCAACGGGCTAAAAAACGAACAGACAAACCCTGCGATCGCCATACCGTTGCTCTCTTCCTGTTGAGGCTGTGCCTGCCGATATTGCATCTCATACTGCGGCTGTGCAAAATCATCCTGAAAAAAATCCGTCTGTGCCGTCTGCGCGTTCTCTACCGCGCTACCGCAATGCGAGCAAAACGCCGCGCCGTTTTCCAGTTCTTTACCGCATTTCGTACAAAACATATTTTCTTTATCTCCTTTTTACTTGTCCTTATATATTTATCACAAGTAAACGATTATCGTCCACTGTTTTCAATCTTTTTCTTTACGCCAGCGTTTGAATATACGCCGCCAGAGCCTCGCCCCAATCTTGTTGCGCTGCCGCCGTAGGATGCCCGTTCGCACCCGCTACGCTCGGCGCAAACGTAAACGGATTATACACAACTTTCTCGTCCATCGCCGCCACCGCGCTCTTGATACCCGTTTCCACACGGTAATCCTTACCCATCATACCGTACAAACAGATGATATACGCGTCGGGATTTTTCGTTCGCACCTTTTCCAAAAGTTCCAGATAATCGGTAGGGAGCTGCGTTGCGTAACCCGAGCCGCCATATCCATCGCCCAAATACGACGCTTCGTTCGTACCCAAATTCACCACAACCACGTCCGCATCCACCGTTTGGGTATATGCCTGTGTGTTCGAGTTGGAAGTGCGGTCGTACAACGTCGTCATATTGATATTGCTACACCAATGATACGCCTTGGCGCAGATGCCGCTGAACGCCACCACCGAATAGTCCGCGTCGAGCAGATTCGCCGCGATATACGCATACGTCGCCGCACAGTCGGAATTGTCCACGGTGTACGTTTCGCCCGGCACGCCGTACAATCCGTAGCCAGCCGTAATCGAATCCCCAACGAATTCAATCTTAAAATCGGATTTTTCAGGCACGGCAAAGAATTTGTCTGCCGTGAACGATTTCACGTCCCACGTCGAGTGCTGTTCTTCCGTCGCCTTGACGATACGGATCAGGTGATACCCTTCGTCCAGCTCGCTCGCTACCGTGTACGTATTCGTCCCTGCTTTTACGGAAATTTTTTCGCCCGTAGTTTCGCCGTCCACGAACACGCGCATATAGCTGTTCGTTGTTCCCGAATAGAGCGAAAGGGACAACGAAGTGCCGATAATCCCCACTTCCACCCCGTTCGCCGCATGGTCGAGATTGAGCGCGCCCCCGTTGATATAGCTGCGCCCGTAGATATTGATATACGCTTCGTCAAACGAATTGACGTTTTCCGCCGTCGTTTCCGCCACCACGCTCACGGGAATTTCTACCGTGGTATCTTTATACGAAACGGAAAGGGTGGCTTTACCCAGCCCGACCGCCGTGATCAGCCCGTTTTCCACCGTCGCCACCGCCGCGTTGGACGATTGCCAGCTAAGGACGGGGTCTTGCAGCGTTTCTTCGCCGAAAACCACCGCCGCGGTGATTTGCTGCATACCGTCCGCAGGCAAAATCACGTTGTCGTCCGAGAGCGTGATCGTGTAGATCCGCTTTGTCACGTTGATGGTTGCAACCGTCGATTTCGAGCCGTACGAAATCGTGATGTGCGCGCGGCCTTCCGACACGCCCGTCACTACGCCGTCGTCGCTCACCGTCGCAATATTCGGCTCGCTGGACGAAAAATTCAACAGCGCGCAATCCGCCTCTTCGTCGTTGATCGAGAAATTCACCTGCAACGCCACCGTTTCTTCGTCGTAAATGTTATAAATCTTTTTCGAGAGCGAAATGGAGATTTTTTCCTCTACGCTCGACGAAACCGAAGAGGACGTTTCACCGCCGCCCGAGCCACCGCACGATACCGCCGTCACCGTTCCTGTGAGCAACGTCAACGCCGCCAATAAACCACAACCGATCTTTTTGAGCTTTCCCATCATTTTCCCCTTTATCCTTGTTTTTGGTACGTTCGATTACGGTCTTAAACCGCTGCCGCCCTGCAACGTGATCGTTTCGCCCGTCACGTAGTTAGCCAAATCGGAGCAAAGAAACACGCACATACCGCCTACGTCCTGCTCGGGATCGGCAAATCTACCCATCGGCACGCCCTTGATCGTCTGTTCGTAGCGTTCGGGATATTCTTCCTTGAATTTTTGCAGACCTTCGGTCATCGCCAAAGGACAAATCACGTTGACGCGCACACCGTAGGGTGCCCACTCCGTCGCCGCTACGCGCGAAAGACCGCGAATACCTTCCTTCGCCGCCGCATACGACGATTGCGCAATACGCCCGAACAGTCCAGCACCGCTGGCAAAATTCACCACGCAGCCCTTGCTCTCTTTGAGATACGGGAACGCCTTTTGCATATAGAAGAACGTCGCGTAAATCCCCGAATAGATGGCAAGATCGAGATCTTCTTTGGTGTGATCGATCAGCATTTTGCCCGACGCCGACGCCTGCGCGTTATTGATCACCGCGTCAATTCTGCCAAATTTCTCCACCGTCTTGTCGATTACGTTCTGGATCGCCGCTTCATCCGCGCCGTCTGCCGTCACGCAGAGCACTTCGCAGCCGTGTGCCGTTTCCAGTTTTTCCTTCGCGGAAAGCAAAGTAGCTTCCGTTCTGCCCGTGATGACGATCTTCGCGCCTGCCTTTGCAAACGCCGTCGAAAGTCCAAACCCGATACCTCTGCCGCCGCCCGTAATGATGACGACTTTATCCTTCAAACTAATCATAAAATTTCTCTCCTTATATATGGATTTTTTCTATTTTATTATAGTATAGCGTATTTTTACCCCGTTGTCAATATGTGATTTTACAATAATCGGGGAATTTCCAAGGATTTTTTCGATTGCAACGAACGAAAAAACGCGGTTTTCACCGCGTTCATTTGCCCGATCACTCGCGACATACGGTTTAATACCGCTTTCCTATGTTCGTGTTTTTCCATTTTTCTCTTTTCTCCTATTATCCCCCGTGGGGGGATATGAAAAGTATAACGCTATTACAGTGAAGTTGCGAGCGTTTGCTCTGCACATACGCAAAAAAACAGACCCGAATGTTTTCGGATCTGCCGTATCGAATTCCATGATTGCAAGTTCTACGTTTTACTGCGTGACGATGACCTGTGCATAGCGCAGCACTTTATCGCCCTTTTTATACCCTTTGACGTAAACCTGCTTGACAATGCCGCTCTCTTCGCCGTCCGCCGCAGGCATCGCCATAATCGCCTCCATCACGTCCGCGTTAAAGGGTTGCCCTACGGGATCGATCTCTTCCACGCCTTCCCCTTCCAGCACTTTTTTGTACGATTTCAAAATCATATCCAAGCCCTGTTTGGTATTCTCGTCCGCGCACGCCGTCAACGCCCTTTCCAAATTGTCCCCGATGGGGAACAGAGCCGCCACGACGTCGTTTCTGCCTTCTTGGTAGCGTTGCGCCGCCTGATTTTGGGTGCGGCGGCGATAGTTTTCATATTCCGCCGTCACGGCATACCATTTGCGTTTGCTCTCTTCTGCCTCGGCGAGCGCCGCGTCGATTTCCGCCTGCTTTTTATTGCATTTTTTCTTCTTCGTTTCGTCCTGTTTGCAGGGTTCTTCCTGCACGGGTTCGGTCTGTTTCAATTCTTCGTTTTCCATTTTTTCTGCTCCACAAAATTTCTGTTCGCTATATTTATAACGCAAAAAATCCCCTTTCAAACGGATTTTTTACAATTCGATATGCGCGAATTTATCGCGGCGCGAATAGCGGTAAAAAATCGCCTTTCTTCCAATCACTGTCACGCATACCGCCTCTAAGAGCTCGGCTACGTTCTCCGCGATGTTGCGCGGCGTGTCTTCGGCGTTATCCAAAACGGTGACCTTGATTACTTCGTGCGCGTCCAGCGCGTCGGAAAGCGTCTTTAACAGATTGTCCGTAATACCGCCCTTGCCGATTTGCGTCACAGGCGAGAGCGTCGATGCAATCGATTTTAATTTACTTCTTTGCTTGCTAGTGATGTTTTCGTTGGTTACAATCATAATAAGTCCTTTTTTGTGTGATTTGAAAGGCTGTTGCCTTTCGTGATTTGAACGCTATGCGTTCGTGAATTGAAAACCTGCGGTTTTCGTGATTTGACGGCTACGCCGTCGTTATTGTAATATTCCACAACGCAAAGCACAGCTTTGCAATTCACGCGCCAACGGCGCAATTCACGTTTTGTTAAAAACAATTCACGCACCGAACGGTGCAATTCATTGTTTGCTGTGAGCCACCGCTGGCATATCTTACTATCTTTTCCACATGTGTGTATGCGCCCCACGTTGGTTTGAACACGTAATCGACCGTGTTTTTGGGATTGCCGCGCCGTTTTTACGGGATAAAATCGAATTCGACGTCGCCGATCGATACGGTATCTCCCTCTTGACAGCCCATCTTGACGAGTTCTTTGATAACGCCGCGAAGACGGAGTACTTTTTGGAAATAGAGCATCGAATCGGGATTGTTCAAAACGACGTTGCGGCAGAGCATATCCACCAAGCCTCCCACAACAACGTACACGCCCTCTTCGTCCTTGAAAATCTCAAAGCTCAAATCGTCGTTCGCCTTGTATTCGAATTCTTCTTCGATCGGCATCGGCTCGACGGGGGGCAATTCGCTCAAAATCGCCAAAATCCCTTCGATGAGCTCGCGCGTGCCTTCGCCCGTCACCGCCGTAATCGGGAAAATCTTATATTTGCGCCCGTACTTTTTCTTGAACGCTTTCAGATTATCTTCCGCGCCGTACACGTCGCACTTGTTGCATACGACAATCTGCGGCCGCGCCGCCAACTCTTCGCTGAACTCTTTCAGCTCCGCGTTGATCTTTTGAAAATCCTCAATCGGATCGCGCCCCTCGCAGCCCGAAATATCGACCACGTGGCAGAGCATACGCGTACGCTCGATATGGCGCAGGAAATCGTGTCCCAAGCCAGCGCCCTGTGCCGCCCCTTCGATAAGCCCGGGTATATCCGCCGCCACGAACGATTTTTCGTAATAGCGTACCACGCCAAGGTTGGGGGATAACGTCGTGAAATGGTAGTTGGCTATCTTCGGTCTTGCCGCCGAAATTTTGGAAAGCAGCGTACTCTTGCCCACGTTGGGGAACCCGACGAACCCGACGTCCGCGATGACTTTCATTTCCAAGATGACGTAGTGCTGTTTGACCTTTTCGCCTTTCTGCGCGAAGTTTGGCGCGTGCCGACGCGCCGTGGTAAAGCGCACGTTGCCCTTCCCCCCGTTGCCGCCGCGTGCCACCAAAACTTTCTGCCCGTCCTCAAACACGTCGCAGATCAGCCTGCCGCTCTCTTCGTCGCGCACCAAAGTCCCCAAAGGCACCTTGATCAGCAAATCCTTACCGCTCTTGCCAAAGCATTTTTGCGTGCCGCCCATTTCGCCGTTCTCGGCAAAATATTTGGACACGAAACGGAAGGGGAACAGGTCGTTCATATCCTTATCCCCGACGAAATACACGTCGCCGCCCTTGCCGCCGTCACCGCCGTCAGGACCGCAGGCAGGCTTGCCTTTGTACGCCTTGAACGAGTTCATACCGTCGCCGCCGTCCCCTGCCCTTATCAAAATTCGCACCTTATCGGTAAATTCCACCGTTGCCATAAAAACTCCTGCGGAAAACTGCGCGTTTTCCGTACTCTAATCTTTTTCCCTAACAGTATAACAAAAACGCGAACAAAAATCAATGATTTCCGCTCGCGTTTTGCACATTTTTTTACCTTTTCAAATTACCAAATCAGGTTTTTATACCACGGTTGGTGTCCCGCAAAGTAGTCCTTTGCCGATAATCCACGCCACCAAATACCGCGCACGGGGTTGATATAATTTACGCCGCCGTATACGCTGCCGTATTTGTACGCGGTGTTGAACACCGCCATATGCCCTAGGTACGCGCCGTTGCCCGATACGGGGTACACCATTTCCGCATTTTTCATATGCTCGATTAGCGTGTATTCGTAATAGGTCAGTTCGCTGTAATCAATTTTATCCCAGTAATCTAACCCGATAGGCGTACCCGTCGTGTAGGTGAACTCGACCAGCTCTTCGTCCGAATACGCAAAACGCAAAAACTCGAAAGCCGCCCGTTTCACGTCTTCGTCTAGATATGCCTTCACGCACGCCACCGCATTCAAATAATCGATATACGTCGATTTTTTACTGCCGTTTGCAATCGCCTGCGCGTCGTCCTTTGTCGGCTGCGGCAGAGGCATCCAACCAAACCGACGGTTTTCCTTCGACCATTTTTCGTCGATGCTCGCCATCTCTTCAAAATAACCGCTCGCTTCCGTCTGCCACCACGCACCGTCAACGATCATCGCTTTTTCCGTCTCCCCCAGCATACCGTTTTGCAAGAAAAGCCTTTGCATTTCAAGGTTGGAAAGATAGCTGATGTCCGCGCTTACTTCGTCGTAATAATCGGGGTTATCCAGCAATCGTTCAATAAACGTCAGCGCGTCGTATTTGCCCTTTTGCCGCGACAAATTCCACGCGTTGTCGACGGTAATAGCAAGGCTCTCGGTCAGCGGTTCGCCGTTGCTATCCAGCCGCATATTCCCCTGCGAATCGAACACGACCAACTCTTTCGCCGTGCCGTCGAACGTGTAGTTCAGCTTTGCCTGCTCCGCACCCAAATTATTGGCGATCAGGCTGTCGAATAGCTGCGTGACGTGATGTTCGATATATTCCCCCGTGATGCCTACGGGGTCGATACCACGCCCGTTGATTTCGGCGCAGAGCGCAAAAAATTCGTCGTACGTCGTCGGCAGTCCGTCGTCATACGTGTCCGCCACGCCGTCCAGTCCCACGCTCTTTGTCGGGTTGCTCTCCGAGATCAAAACGCTATTCCTCTGCGGCTCTGCCGCCAAGAAAAAGCCCTGTTCTTCGAACATTTCACGGTTATAAATAATCCCGTAGCCGCCTACGTAGTGCGGCAACGCGTAATACGTCCCGTCCAACGCATACGCCGCGCGTTGCTCTGTCGTCATCTTTTCGCTAACCGAACGGAAACCGTTCGCCCACGTCTTTTCCGTCGCCACGCTATCGAGCGGCTCTAACATTCCGTTCGCCATTAAAGCTAATAAATTTTTGCTGCCTTCGAGAAAAAAAACGTCGTGGGGACTGCTCAACAGCTGCGGTGAAGTGAAATCGCGCATTTCACCAACGATCGTGATCTCCACACCCCTTTTGCCGTCGCCAAACGATACGTTTTCCATTTTGTCTTCAAAGCGGCGCGCCAAGTTTTCAATCCATTGACTACCGTAGCCTGCCTTGTAATGGAAGACGTTCAGCTTCGTTCTTTCCGTCGGCATTTCGCCGCCAATCTCGCCCGAGCTACTCTCGTTTTCCCACTCTTTGGAGCTGCTGCCCGTCGAACCGACCGCACCTTCTTCTCGCTCCGATTCTTCGGAATATTTCGAGCTTTCACCCTCCGAACTCTCCGTGCTTTCCGAGCTTGCGCCCGTCCAGCTGGGCGGATCTTTTCTTCCCCCTGTGGAGATCTCTCCGCACCCGATCAGCGCGGACGCGCTGGAACAAAGTAAAGCGAGCGCAATAATCAAACTGCACGTTTTTTTCAATTTCATACTGCGCCCTCCTTTTTTGTTTCATTATAGCATTTCTTTTTTTTGTTGTCAATAACGCTTTCGTATATATTTATCCCAAAAAACGCGCCGTCGTCCACTTTTTCTGTATTTTTCTTTTCTTTCGAGCGTGCAAATTTCTCGTAAGTATTTGACAATTCCGCGCAAAGCTGTTATACTATATGGTGTTTACGAATTATCAAAGATCTTGACGGGGCTTTTTCTATGAATAAAGTGATCGCAAAATTGAAAACCTTCAACAAATCGGACTGGACGAAAACGATTACCACCGTGCTTGCACTGCTGTTCGCGGTGTTCTCGATCGTTTATTTTGCTGTGCAAACGGAGTGGGACGATATGGCGCTCTCCTTTGCCACCATCGTTTACGTACTCGCACCGATCGCCGTTGAACGGCTGTTCCGTTTTCGCGTGCAACCCGTTTTGTATATCTTCGTCATCGCCTATACGGTGTGCCCTTTGCTCGGCTCGTCCTATCAGCTGTACCTGAAATTTTCTTGGTGGGACGATATGCTGCACGGCTTTGCAGGGCTGCTGTTCGCCATCTTCGGCGCATACCTGCCCGTTGCTCTCGGCAAAAAGGGCGCGAACGTAGCGCTGTGCGCAGTCACGGCATTTTGTTTTTCGCTTGCCATCGCAGGGCTGTGGGAATTCGTCGAGTTTGGACTCGATAGCATCTTCGGTACGGATATGCAAAAGGATACCGTGCTCGCGAACCTGCGCCCGTCCTATCTGTTGGGCGAAATTTTGGGCTTGCCCGAGGGTATGATTGCCGACTCGGACACCGTAATCCAGACCATCGTCACCCGTCCCGACGGAACGACGATCACCCTCAACGGGTATCTGGACACGGGGCTGATCGACAGTATGCACGATATGCTAATCGAGACGGCTGGCGCGCTGATTTATAACATCGTTTATATCGTGTTCAAAGGCAAAAAATTCGTATTCACGCCCGTAGAAAAACCCGAAACGATCACTTTGGCAGAGCCGCAAACGCAAGAGCTTTTACAAGAAGTAGCGGCGACGGATACAGAAACTACCGACAAATAAACCTACTAACAAAATCACCCCGAAGGCTGTTTTGCCTTCGGGGATTTTTTATTTCCGTTTCCACACAACGCCTTGCAAAATGCCCGTTGTTAAAATATGTTTTGCCCCTTGTTCACGCGCAAGCGCATCGTTTAATAACGCGCAAAAGAACGCGCGTGCCTCGATGATACGATCGCAAAACAGATAATACGCCAGCGAGCCGGGCACGGTGTTCACTTCGCAAAGATAGACTTGCTTGCCGCTGACAAGATAATCCATACGCACCACGCCTTGCATATTCAGCCGTTTATACACCGTCTTGGTATAGCTGCGGATCTTGTCGGCGATTTCGCCGTTCAACGCGCACCCGTCCCCCTGCGTTTGCCCCTGTGCCGACGTTGCACCGACGTCTTTTTTTCGCTTGATATACTTTTCTTCAAACGAATAAATCCCGTCCCCGAACGCCGTCTGCGGCTCGGACACGAAAATCTCGCCGTTTAGGCTGTACGCCGCACAATTCACGTCCGTTTTGTCCGCCAAATATTTCTCGATGATCAGCCGATCGTCCAGCGCAAACCCCGTTTCCATACCCTTTTTCAGTTCTTCTTCGTTCTCCGCCTTGGTGATGCCGATGGACGAGCCGAGATGGACGGGCTTGACAACGACGGGGTATTTCAGCCGACGCTCCACGCTTTTGAGCAGGAACGCGCCCCGTTTTTCGTACTCGCGCTCCCCTGCGCGCAAATATTCGACGACGGGTATCCCTATCCCTTTTATCACCGTTTTCGTCACGTCTTTGTCCATAAACACCGCCGAGGATAGCAGATCGGGCGAGGCGAGCGGTACGCCGTTTAGCGCCGTCAACGCAGACACGCCCCCACCTTCGCCCAGTCCACCGTGGCAGCAGTTGAGTGCAACGTCCACGTCCGTCAGTTTTTTCATTTTTCCCTTTTGCGGCTGTACGCGATAGAGCGTTTTGCCGTAAAACATCACCCGTTCCTGCGGCGAAAACACCCCCTTTTGAAAGGTGGGAAGCTCTTTATATTTCGCCGCCGAATACATTTCGCCGCTCGTATGTATATACACGGGTACGGGTACAAAATCCGACCCTTCCAGCACCTTCATCACGAACACCCCCGTCAACACAGAGATTTCATTTTCGTTCGATTTGCCCCCAAAGATCACCGCCACTTTTCGCATAAAAAACACCTCCGCGTAGATTTTTCCGCTTTGGTGTTTTCGCATTTTTTCGTTTGTATCGCAATCGCCGTTTAGTACACGTCGGGCAGATCGTTCAAGAACAAAACGGCGTCCCCCGTCTGTACCCAGCCAGCCAATATCTCTTGCCCTGCGGCAAGTGTGAGCGCAGAACGCAATTTTTCCGCACAGCCCCCTGCACGCACGTATCCGTCTTTGATCGGCTGTGCCAAAGTCTGCCCGACCAAAATCACGAGATCGGCGTTCGTTCCAGCCAACATCTCGCCCAGACGTCCGTTCAACTCTTCTTCCAGAACGCCGCATTCCACGATCCCGGGCGTGACCACGCACTTTCTACCCGTATGCGTACCGAGCACAGCCAGCGCCGTCTGCGCGCCCACGATATTGCAATTATACCCGTCGTTCAAAATATACACGCCGTTGCTTTCTAACGGTTGCAACCGCCCATAGATCGGCTGCAGCTTTTCAATGCCGCGCGCGATCTCCGTCGTCGTCAAACCCATTTCTTTTGCGAGCGTAGCCGCCAAAGCGATATTCTCCACCGCCCCTTCGCCGAGCAACTTCGTCTGCACGGGAATTTCTTCGCCGTCAATCACCAGCGTGAAACACGTGCCCGTGATCGTCGCGCATACGTCCTTTGTCGCGCACGCAAATGCCGTCCTTTCGTTCTCTTCCACTCTGCCGCGCAAGCTGTTGCCGCATACGACTTTCTTTGCTCCGCAACGTAAAATTTCACTCTTTTCCGCATACACGTTATCGAGCGAACCGAACGTTTCGATATGCTGCTTGCATACGCCCGTAAAGATTGCATAGTCGGGCTTTACCAACGCGCAAAGCTCCGCCACGTCCCCACGTTTTCTCGCGCCGATCTCGGCGATAAAGACTTGCTTTTCCTTGAACTCGGGAGAAAACACCGTCTTTGCAATACCCACGGGCGTATTGAACGAAGCAGGCGTTTTTATCACCGAATATTTCTCTAAAAGGATAGTTTTTAAGATGTTTTTAACCGAGGTTTTGCCGTAGCTGCCCACCACGCCGACGCGGAGAATTTCCGTTTCGTTTAATACCGTCCCTGCATGTTTGACGAATTTTCTGTTGTGCGCGTTTTCAAAAGGCGAGCAGACCGCGTTCGCCAGACAAAGGAGCGCTGGCAACAGCAGCGGCATCACCGCAAAGGGTACGTACGCCACCAAGCCGTACAGTTCCGATCCGTTCCAGTCTTTCATAAAGCCGAGCAAAGCAATCAGCAGATATCCCGTCAGCGCAACGAAGAATAAATATATCCCAAACAGGCGGCAAAGCCTGCCCGTGCGCACCGTCTTTACCTTTAAGGCGTACTTGCCGTCTGCCCAGAAGAACACGCCGCAAAGCAACGCAAACGGAATTGCCGAAATGGCGAGCGCCCACGTCACGCCAAGGAAGGAAAAACACAACGAAACAATCGCCGTGGATAACGCCAAACAAAGCGCGAGCACCGCCAAACGGTTGTACTGTAAATTGTCTTTGCGTTTGAGCCAACGCCAAAAAACGCCGTTTTTGTACCCTGCCTGCTGCATCGCGCCCACCATTTTGAAGGTGCATACGCAAAACAGGCACGCGCTAACGACGCTGGCTACCACTTTGAGCGAAAGTTCCGTCATAAAAAAATTCCTCTGCAATCAGATTAAAGGTCATAGGATCGTCCATAAACGCGAAATGTCCACCGTTCATCTCGACCAGTCTGCCCTTTTTCATACTTTCTAAATACGCCTGCGCCTCTTTTTTGGGCGTAGTGCGATCGTCCGTGCCTTGCACGAGCAGGACGGCGTTTTCTATCCGTGCCGCGTCCGCGCGCAGGTCTTCGTTCACGATCTTTTTATAGCTCTCTTTCATCACGGGCGAAAGCGTTTTGTACTCCGCGCTGCCGAACCTTTTCTCGGCAAACTTCGGCGCGATACGTCGCGCGATACGGTACGCCCTCACCTTGATTTTATAGCCGAGCGTTCGGCGTAAAATTACGCCTGCCGCGCCCGTGAGCAAGATTTTATCAAAAGCGTGGGGATCGTTCGCCGCCATTTTCACCGCCACGCGGCAACCGAACGAGTGCGCGATCACGTGCGGCGAGCGCACGTCTAAAAGGGAGAACGCCTCTCTCGTCCACGCGGCGTAATCGGACACCGAAAAGGCGTTCGTTAGGGGTACGCTCCCCCCAAACCCGATAAAATCGAGCGCCGTCACCCGATAAAAACGGGAGAAATATTCTATCTGTTTTACAAACGTTTCTTTGCACGAGAGATAGCCGTGCAACAACACAAGATCTTTGCCTTTTCCCTTTTGTAAAAACGAAACGTCGGACAGCGTAAGCGTGACACGTCCCCCCTTTTTCGTTTTTATTTATCCCAAAATCAGTCCCGTTCGACCAGCAAGCGTTTCATCTCTAACGCGTCTTCGCCGTCGGCGTAATAGCGTTTTCGTATCCGCGTCTTTTCAAAGCCGCGGCTCTTGTATAAGCCAAGCGCAGGCTCGTTGGAAATGCGGACTTCTAAAAAAATCTGTTCTGCGCCGCGCGCCACCGCCTTTTCAGTGAACGCGTCCAAGAGCAGACCGCCCAGCCCTTCGCCGCGGCGGCTTTCCGCTACGGCGATTTTGGGCAGCTCCGCATCTTCAAACAGCGTATAGCCGCAGGCATACCCCACGATCTCGCCGTCGTCTTCCGCCAGAACACCGCAAAACCCGTCGCGTATAAATTCGTTTTTCATCATTTCCGTCGTCCACGCGTCCGTAAAACACGCGCGTTCGAGCGACATCAATTTCGGCAGATCTTTCTCTGCCCAGTCCCGTATCGTGATCATTTTTTCTCTTCCAGATTGATCTCCGCGGAGCTTTTCCGCACGTACAAAGCCGTCAATTCGCCGAATTTTTCCTGTGCGGAGAGTACGGCAACGGCGTTTTGCAAGCCCACAACGGGATCGATGCGTTCCACCGCCGTCTTTTCTTCGATCGGCATCGCCGATACACCGCAAAGCACGTATCCGTCCCCCTGCAAAGCCAGCACTTCGTCCTCGGTGAGATAGGCAGGCGGATAGATAATCTGCCCGTTTTCATAGCCACAGGCATAATAGCAATCGTGTAGCGCGTCGATCAAACACAGCACCTTACCGCCTTTTGTATTATATGCCGCCACGTCAAAGGAAGTGACGGGCAACGACGGTTTTTGATGCGCCAAGCAAAAGCCCTTTACCACCGAGATCCCGATACGTATCCCTGTGAACGAGCCTGCCCCCACTACCGCCACGAAAAAATCGCACTCGGCAAGGGACATATTAGCATCCTTTAACGCTCGGTCGATTGCAGGCAGCACCGAAACGGAGTGTTTCATCGCGCAATCGGGAATAAAAACGGGATAATTTTGCCCGTTCTTGTGCGCGATCACGCAGAGATGATTACCGCTGGTATCTACCGCCAAATAATTTTTCATTGCCCTTCGGTTGCTCCCTTTTAGTATTCGATTTCCCGTCTATTTTCGTCCAGCTTTTTGATGACGACGCGCTTAATTTTGCGCGGCAGTAAAGGCGCGATGTTCTGCGCCCACTCGATCAGGCAAATGCCGCCCATATCGAAATAATCGGCAAGCCCTAAACTCTCCGCCTGCTCCACGCTCTCGATACGATAGCAATCGTAATGGAACAGCCGACCGTCGTAATCGTTCATATACGCGTACGTGGGGCTAGTCACTTCTTCCGCAATGCCCAACCCTGCGGCTACACCTTTGGAAAACACCGTTTTGCCTGCACCCATATCCCCGTCTAATACCACGACGTCGCCAGCCGATAAAGTTTTTGCATACTCGCGCGCAAACGTCTCCGTTTCTTCGCGCGACGCTGTAATGATCTTCGCCATAACTTTATTATAATACCTTTGCGGAAATTTTGCAAATATTTCGCTTTGCCGCGCCGTCAAATTTTTAATTTTTTCAGAAAATTCGACAATCTTTTGTATAAAAGCACGGTCAAAAGCGCAATCGCGGACGTTTTGATTAGGTTGAACGCCACGATAAACCAAAACACGTCCCAAAATACCATCGCCGCCGCGCTCTTCATATACAGTGGAAAGGTGATGAAACGGTTGGTAAGTAGCGCCGCGCCCGTACCGAGAAAACACGCCGCGATCAGGCACGGGATCACCCAGCGCAATCCCTTGCGGAATTGATAGACGATGGACGGGAGCAAAATAAACGCCGTCGTCGCCGCCATATTCGCCACTTCGCCCACGCACCCCGACGACGAGCTGAGCATACGCAGACACTCTTTGAGCGCGCACACAATCACCCCTTCGATCGGACCGAGTAAAAAGGAAACAAGCAAAATGAACACGTTGCCAAAATCGAGCTTTAAGTAGGGCGTCGCCGGAAACAACGGGATCTCCCAAAAACTCACCGCGTACGACAGCGCGACGAAAATCGCCATAAACGCCAACCGTTTCGCGCTAAAACGCGTCTTTAATACTTCGCCAAAATTGTTTTGTTGCATACCCTATCTCCTACGCCGTTTTTTGCAAATACTCTCTCGAAAAAGGAAACGCCCCGACAAAAATCGGGGGGCAAAAAAAAGACGTGGCCTTTTCATAAAACGCTCTTTTTCCATCCGGACTTACTCGGCTATCGCTTCGCCAAAATCACCGTCGGTATCGGAATTGCGCCGATTCGGGGGCGAGCCCTGCCTTGCCATCACAAAACGCCGCCCTTCGCAGACTGTACTGCCGGTGGGGAATTACACCCCGCCCCAAAGAATATTTACTTATGCCTATTATAATACAAAAGTCTGCGGCTGTCAACGATATTTTCGTCAAACCGCAGACTTTATTTATCAAATCATTACTTGGAAGAAGAATAACGCTACCGCGCCGAGCGTACAGAGCACGCCCACCACGGACACAAATCGCGACCACGCCACCCCAGGCAGCCTACTCGTGCGGATTGCCTTGTCAATGAGCGCTTCCTTTTTCACGGTCGTCACACCGATGGCGAGCGCCAGCGACGGCAGAGCAAGCGCCGCCAACACACAGGATACCCATATTGTCTCCGTCGTCAACGCGCCGAAATCCCACTCCGCCAGTTTCAGTGCAGCCAGCACTGTCAGTAAGCAGAACGTCATTGTGAACAGGAACGCACCCCAAAGGGTGCGCTTTGCGAGCTTTGCCGAAATGACAGCCTTTTCCGCCGCCCTTTCCACCATATCCGTCACCTTGTAGGACGAATAGCACGCACCGTTGTACAAATTGACGTAGCCGACGTATTTTTCGCCGTCCAGCGTACACGTTGCTTTCATTACAGGCACGTAAACGAGCGTGTATGCCTCGCCGCGTTTTTCCACCTTTGCCCCCTTGACGGGTGCGGTTGAACGGATACAATCGTTAAATTCCTGCACCGTTTTCTTGAAATTGTACTCGTCGGAAGAGAGCAGCTCCGATCTCTTTTTCTCCATCACCTCGGGCGCGTTTTCGAGCAGGAAATTCGCCGCGTCCAAATCCTTATTCGCGCCCGAAAAACGCCGTTCTTTCGTGCAGATTTCTTCGTGCAACACTTCCGCTTTGTTCTTTTTCGTCTTCCACGAATACCGCACGTCCGTCTGACCGCAATACACGGGCACGAACAGCTTTTCAATCGAGAACGCCGTCGGCTCTTCTACCTTGCGTAAAAAGCGCAAATGCACTTCTTTGTACTGATAAATTTTCTTGCGGAGCATATTTTGCGCTTGCTCGTCGGTGTAGCGCGCCGACACCTGCAACCGCGCCACGTAGCCGCGCGGACGTCTGTCCTTTGGATCGGGAACAAAGACGTCTTTCTTTTCTTCCGCCTTCTCTTCCACCTGCTCCGTCGCCTTTACCTCCGCCTTTTCCTGCGTTTTTTCTTCCGACTTCTCCGCAGGCGCGTCGCACGGCTTTTCCACAGGCTTTTCTTCCGCCTTTGCTACGGGCGTTTCTTCTTTATGTTCCGTTTTCTCTGTTTCCTCCGCGGTGTGTTCCGCAGGAGTAGCCGCCGACTTTTCCGCAGCGCTTTCCGTCGGTTTTTTCGCGGTAGCTTTCTTTGCCGTCTTGGACGCTGCCACCGTTTCGCTCTTTACTTCGCTCTTTACAAGCGGAGCGCTTTCCTGCGCCGTTTTGGTCTTTGTTTCTTCCACAATCGCAGGCTGCTTTTCTTCCGTTTTGTTCGCTGTCGCAGTCGCCTGTTTCTTCGTTGCCATATCTCTCCTCCATACGTTTCCTTTTTATTCTATGTTAGGGAACTTCGGGAAAGCACACGTAAAAGGTGCTGCCCTTGCCCACTTCGCTCGTCACGCCAAATTGCAATTCGTGCTTTTCCAAAATCGCCTTTACGATGGAAAGCCCCAGCCCCGTGCCTTGAACAGGGCGTTTGTGCGATTCCTTAGTGCGGTAGAACCGCGCCCAAATATCACCAAGATCTTCGCTCTTGATCCCTGCGCCCGTATCCGTCACCGAGAATTTGAACCCTTCTTCTTCCCGTTTGAGCCGCACGATCACGCGCTTGTCATCGCCCGTATAATTCACCGCGTTGCCGATGAGATTGTACAATGCCTGCCCCAGCTGAATTTCGTCCACCGTCGCAAACAGCCCCTTCTCGATCTCCGTTTCGAAAATATATCCCTGCGTTTCTTTAAGATACTCAAAGCGGCGGAGTGCGTCGCACACGCACGCGGATACGTCCACGATTTTCAGCTGCAACGGCCGTATGCCCGAGCTAATTTTCGAAAGGTCGAGCACGTCGCTAACGAGGGACGTCAGCCGATCGGTTTCGTCAATGATAACCTGTGCGTGCTTGTTCCGTTTCTCGGGAATATCCCCCGAAATTTCAATGATCATCGACGCGTATGCCTTGATCATCGTCAAGGGCGTTTTGAAATCGTGCGATACGTTCGCGATCAGCTCTTTTTGCATACGGTCGGTCTTGGACAGCTCGTCGCGCGCAAAGTTCAACGCGTCGGCAAGCTCTACCATCTCTTTCCCGTAATCGACGCCGTGGAAGTCCATATCAAAATGCCCTTCCGCCAAACGATGCGCCTTTTCCGTCATCTCCGTCATCGGCTTCGTCAGCCAGCCTGCCACCGCACTGCTCACGAAAAAGCAGAGCATAAACACGAACACCGCCAGCAGAACGATACGCGTGGACATACTCCGTAGCGCCGTCGTCATCAGCTCGAGCGATTGCCCGACGTATAAATACAGCGCGTCGCCGTCAATCTCCACCGTACTCCCGTAGATATACTCGCCGTTGCCCTTATATACGACGTGCCCGTCCTCCTGCGCGTCGATCTTTTTAATATGCTCCGCCGCGATATTGTCCGACAGCCCGACGTCCCACTTTTCGGAATTGGTCGCGGAGCTTGCGGAGTTTTCATCGCTCGCCGTCGGCGGCTCGTTGTGCACGCCCTCGGGATAGCGGATTTCGCCGTCTGCCGTCAACAAAAATACGCGGACCTGATGCGTGTAGGACAGCCTACGCACGTATGCGTCCCAGCCGAACGTCCAGTCCTGCGGTAATCCTTCGTCAATATCAAAATCAATCACGCGCCCTTTGGCGGCAACGCTCTCCGACGCTTCCTTTTGATAGGTGCGCGAGAAAATGTACTGCTGCGGTGCGCTAAACAACAGCACAACCACGAGTGCGAACGCCGCAAACACCGACCAAAGCAAAAAATATACGCTGGTCGCACGCTGTTTCCTACGGAATTTCGGCACGCCCCGTCTTTTACGTCCCTTGGGCGGCTGGGGATGCTCTGCCCCCACTCCGTCGCCTAACAAGCTCGGCTGTTCGTTATTCTCTTGCGGCGTTTTATTTTCTGCCATCGCCGAGCCTCCTTTTCCGTCTTTTTACGTTCGATATTTTTGTTTTTACAGCTCGAATTTATATCCCAACCCACGCAGGGTGACGATAAATTTTCGGTATTCTTTCAAATTGCCGCGCAGCATCTTGATATGCGTATCCACCGTGCGGTCGTCCCCGTAAAAATCAAATCCCCATACGTCGTACAGGAGCTTTTCACGCGTGAGCGCAATCCCTTTGTTGCGGACGAGATAAAAGAGCAGCTCGTATTCCTTGGGAGTAAGCTCCGCTTTCACGCCGTCGACGTACACGTTTCTGCCCGCCATATCGATCTCCAAGCCTTCAAACTTCAAAATCTCGTTCTTTTGCTCTTTTGCCGTATGCCGCTTGGTGACGGCGTTGATACGCGCCATTACTTCCTTGGGCGAGAAGGGCTTGGTCACGTAATCGTCCACGCCGATTTCAAAGGCGAAGAGTTTGTCGTATTCTTCTCCGCGCGCCGAGAGCATAATCACAGGCACGTCCTTTACCTTTTTGATTTCTTTCACCGCCGAATAGCCGTCCAAATACGGCATCATCACGTCCATCAAAATCAGATCGTAATCGTTTTCGCGGCACATCTTTACCGCCTGCATACCGTCTTCCGCCTCGTACGCCTCGTTCCCCTCGAACTCCACGTATTCACGCAGAACGTTTCTGATCATCACTTCGTCGTCCACAATCAAAATCTTCATATTCTTTGTAAAAACTCCCTTTATCGGTACTTTTGACGCATTTTGGTATTTTTTGTCAACCGTCACGTATATTTATACCCGTTTTCTGTTAATGTTAAGGCAAAAAATCGTGAAAAATACGTGAAATTACACATATTTTCACAAAATCGCCTTTTTCGGTTATCAGTATATCATTTTTTTTACGTTTTGTCAAGTACCGACCTAAAGCCACACGACAACAGAAAAAAAAGACTCGTTCGTACGAGTCTTTTTCTATTATTCCTTATACGAAAGTTTTACGACAATCACACCGTCGATTTCGCAAATACTCCCTATCTGCGGATAGACGGGCATCTTTTTAACCGTCTCTATTTCCTTTAGCTTATTCACGCTCTCTATGTCGCTCAAACGGATGGGATAACGAACAACAAATTCAAAATACGATTTCCATGTATCTAAATAGCTAACCGAGGCATTGTAATCCAATCCAGCAACGAACAGTTCTTTCCCGTTCAATTCAAACAAAGGCAAATCGTTGTGGATTTCGTCAAAATTACCTAAGATCGCCACCTCCGTTTCACCACATATATAGCCGTTTTGATCCTCGATATCTTCGATCAATCTCGTCACCGACGACAGCGTCGCGCGAGCGTCCAAATCCTTTTTTACGTAGCAGGTGTTTGCCACACCGATTCCATTGAAGATGATAAAGAGCGTCATCGGGAACACAACGAAGGCTTTTTTTATTTTATTTCCATCAGTCGATCTTTCATCCGTTTCACCGCACCAATGCAAGAGCGCCACAATAATCGGATAGAACAACCACGTCCCAATTTTCATTACGTCGTGGCAGATTTCCGCCAACACGACAATCAAATTCATCGAAAGAGGCAGCAGTCCCATAAACAGTAGCACACAAAGGAAATTCCCTGTGCGCAATTTGCTGCGGCGAAAGCTCGTTATGCAACAGCATACGGTATATAACAGCAAAGCGGCGTTGATCATACAAATCAGCCAATTCCCCACACATACGCCTTTAATCGCCCACATCGAATACGCCGTAGACATCTTTCGCGCGTTAGGTAAAAACAATATGGCGAACGTACGTCCGTACGCTTTCCCAATACGGATAAGATAGCGCAACGGACTGACAGAGAGCACACTCATACCGTTATAGGTGGAAATGGCTTGTCCCCACAGTTTTTCAAAAAGCAACGCAACGAGCAAGTATGCCACGCTTGCAACGACCACCGACAATACCGCAAAAAACATCCGTTTAAGCATCGGTTTCCACTCTGCACCACGCACAATCGCCAACAGCGAATATACCAAAATGAGCGTCACCGTCACACCGAGATACGCCTGATATATCCCTATGACAACAAACAAAACCAATGCCATAACAAAGAGCGTGGACAATTTCGTTTTGTCCCCACCTTTCGTCCAAATATACGCAACCCATACCGAAAGGAAGAACGCTAGCATATCCCCCGAAAAATCGTGAATAAACGACGCTATCAATGCAGTAATCGTCACGTTCACGCTGAAAACGCCCGACAACAAAATCGCGTGCCATATACTATTCAACGAAAGTATCTTACACATCAAATAGACACCGCAAGCGATAAAGGTCAACCCTAGTACCCCTGCCAGCCACGGCAACACGTAGGCTTCACCCGTCAAAAAGCGAAAGAAAGGCTCGATAAATCTGCCGATCCCGAATTTTTGTTTCGCGGAAACTTCGTTGTAAAATTCATACAGCGAATCGTGGGAAACGTTCAAATTAAAAAACGCAAAGCCGTGCGCACATATCCCAAATAGAAACGTCGCGATAAGCGTAACAATAAACAGCGATTTGTTTGACACTTTGCTTTTCAGCCAACGCACCGCCCTTTGAAAAAGACTTTCTTCATTTCCTAAAATTTCTTGTTCTTCCATACGTATGCTCCGTTTTTTCTTACTCTTCCATTATATTTAATCCTCCAAATTTTGTCAAGTACTCTCGGTATATTTCCCCAATCGTTTACATAAAAGAAAGCCGCTCGATCAATTGTCTTGCGGCGTTTTCCCTATTCAAAATCTTCAAAATTCCGCGGCTCGCCTTGGTAGGGCGTCGGGCGCGGCGGCTGCGGAATCGGCGGCTGTGGAATCGGCGGCGGACAGGCGTGCTTGCCTTTTTTCCGCTCACACGGTAAACCAACGTTGACCAGCACTACGTCTTCGCCGATCTTGACAATGCTCTTCAAATCGATAAACAGCGCGCTCTTTTTGCCGATCAGCCCCCTGCCGCCCGGTACGACGATCCCCAGCCATTTGTTTTCGGGATAGCACAGCGCAATATCGCACACCTTCCCCAGCTTTTTGCCGTCCTGCGTGTTCACTACTTCCTTCGTCCGTAAATCGGAAAAACTCAATTCCATAAAAAACGCCCCTTGCAAAATACTCTGTTATAGTATATGCAAGGAACGATAAAAGGTGTGTCTGTTTTTTGCTTTTTGTTAGGATATATTCAGCCTGATGTTTTGCAAGGCATTCTTTTCCAAACGGGAAACTTGCGCTTGGCTTATGCCCACTTCCTCGGAAATCTCCGTCTGTGTTTTGCCTTCGTAATAGCGCAAAAACAGGATTTTTCTTTCGCGGTCGCCCAGCTTTTCCATCGCTTCGGAGAGTGCGACGTGCTCCGTCCAGATCTCGTCCGTGTTCTTTTCATCGCACAGCTGGTCCATCAATAAGAGCGTATCCCCCGATTTGTTATACACGGGCTCGTAGATGGACACGGGATCGGAGATCGCGTCCAAAGCATACACCACTTCGCGTTCAGCAACGCCCAGCTCGGCGGCGATCCTTTCAATGGTCGCCTCTTCGTCGCGCGACTCGATCGCCTCGCGTGCTTTCAGCACTTTATACGCCGTGTCGCGGATACTGCGCGAAACGCGCAGCGAATTGCCGTCGCGAAGATACCGCTTGATCTCGCCGATGATCATCGGTACGGCATATGTGGAAAATTTCACGCCCACGCGCAGATCAAACCCGTCTATCGCCTTGATCAACCCCACGCAGCCTGCCTGAAATACGTCGTCTGCACCCAAGTTCTTAATGCGAAAGCGTTTCACAAGCGAGAGCACTAAACGCATATTGCCGATAATAAACTTGTCCCTTGCTTTTTTGTCGCCGTTTTTTAATCGCCGCATCAGCTCTTCGCCCTCTTCCTTGGTGAGCTTTGGCAGCCCCGACGTATCCACGCCGCAAATCTCTACTTTTTGCATACTTTTCACGTCCTCCTTATCCGTATGTACGCCGCAAAGGACGGGGGACGGGTCGTATTCAACCGCAAAAACGGTTCGGGAAGAGTATGCGCTATGCTCGCCGTTTTTATACGTCTGTTTTAAGAAATACCGTTATTCCATTTTGGCGATTTCCTTTTTTAACCGCAAAATAATTTTCTTCTCCAAACGGGATATGTAGCTTTGGGAGATTCCCAGCATATCCGCGACGTCCTTTTGCGTCATCTCTTCACCGCCGCCCAGTCCAAAACGTAAAAACATAATCTTTCGCTCCCGTTCGCTCAATTTTTTCAGCGCCTCTTTCAGCTGCTCTTTTTCCGCGTTCGCCTCAATATCCCCGTACACGCTCTCCGCCGACGTGCCCAACACGTCGGACAGCAACAGCTCGTTTCCCTCAAAATCGGTGTTGAGCGGCTCGTCAAAAGACACTTCGCTCTTTAAGCGCGCCGTACGGCGCAGATACATCAAAATTTCGTTCTCAATACACCGCGAGGCATACGTGGCGAGCTTGATATTCTTGTCCGTCTTGAACGAATTGATCGCCTTGATCAGCCCGATCGTGCCGATGGAAATAAGATCGTCGTTCTCCACGCCCGTATTGTCGAACTTCCGCGCAATATACACTACCAAACGAAGATTGTGCTGGATCAAGAGCGACCTTGCGTTCTCCTTTTCCCGTTCGTCGGCAAGCCCTTTGAGCGCCGCGCTCTCTTCTTCCGCAGACAGCGGCAAAGGCAGCGCCTCACCGCCGCCGCATACGTAGTCCACCGTTTCCTTGTCCGAGAGCAACCTGTCTAAAAAAATCCGTAAAATCTCCTTAATCCGCATACCCTATTCCCCTATGAGCGCCGCGTTTAGCAGCACTTTGTATTCTCGTGTTATCATATTCTTGGACGGTGAAAAATATACCGCTTTTTTCGCGGTAATACCGCGAAAAATCTCCATCTCGATTTCGCCTTTATACAGGGCAATCGTTTTCACCCCAGACACCGTCGTGATCTCTGTTTCATCGCGACCCGTCCCCCCACCTTTCAGCCACTCGTCACCGAGCAAGACATACAAAAGCTCGGGGGATACAAAACAGATCGGCACGCCGTTTTTTGTCGCCCTATTTCCGCTGTCGTAATACCCCGTCGCCCCTATCGTACGCGTTCCCCACCAAAGCGTGCACGGATAGATAAACGCGTGCAAACTCCGTTTTGCATACCATTTTTGCACGAAACAAAGCAGCGTGAGTGTGAGCAGAGAAAAGCCGAGAAATACCGCCTGCGGTGGCAGAGCTTTTTTACCTGAAAACGCCTGTATTGCACCACCGTAGCAAAAGGTCAAAAAGAAGAAACAAAGGGCGGTGAACGCATACCTGCCCCACTCCTTTTTCGTTTTTAGCCGTCCGAACGCGAGCAAACAAAGGAGCAATCCTACGCCGATTTTTAACGCTAACAGCAGTGCGCTTGGCAGGGAAAGGAACGGACAAACGAGCGCAAACGCCGCGCCCAAAAGGGCGGCGAACGCCGCCTTGTGCCATTTCGTTTTTTCGCGCGCCGCGAAAAAAGCAAGGCGTAGCAGCACGTAATCGTACAGGAAATTTTCTATCAGCGCGTATTCGATATACACCGTCATAGCACGTCCGTCCTTTTCCGCAAACGCTCGAAAGTATTGTACCACGGCACAAAAACAGAAGAAACGGCGTTTTTGTAAAAGGGGTATCTTTTTTGTCGAAAGGCTCTCCCTTATGAAAAAAAATTCCTTTGTCCATTAATCAAAGCCTTTCAGCGTTTGACTTTTTCAAGGTGATTGTATATAATATAGATGAAATCAAGAATCAATTAGTAAGGAGAATACAAGTGAAAATTGCTTTGATTGCACACGACAAGAAGAAAGACGAAATTATTGAATTGGCAAAAAAATACAAAGACGTGCTGGCAAAATACGAATTGTACGCAACCGGTACGACAGGTACGCTCATTATGGGCGAAACCGCTCTACCGATCAAGAGAATGAAGAGCGGTCCACTTGGCGGCGATCAACAAATCGGCGCGATGCTCGCTAACGGAGAATTGGATTTAATTATCTTTTTGCGAGATCCGTTGACCGCACAACCCCACGAACCGGACGTATCCGCCCTGTTGAGATTGTGCGACGTTCAAAAAATCCCCCTTGCCACCAACGCAAGCAGCGCAACGATTATGCTGGAAGCATTAAAATCGGGTAAATTCTTTGAGGCACGTAGCTAAAACACGAACCGCCGAACAATCGGCGGTTCATTTCACAAAAAACGACGGGAAATTCCCGTCGTTTTTTTATCAATCTTTCGTTAAAACGCGTTTTTATACTGTTCGATACGTCCGTCTTCGTACACCTCGATCACGTCGAAACGGGCGTTCGGTTCTTCGCCGAGTTTCAGCCAAAAGCACTCCGCAATCTTATAATACCGTTGCTGCTTGGTCTTGGTGACCGCCTCGCGCGGCGCGCCAAAGCGATCGCCTGTGCGCGTTTTGACTTCGACGAACACAATCTCGCCTTTGTCTTGCGCGATAATATCCGCTTCGCCAAACGGCGTTTTATAATTCTTTTTCAGAATCTTATACCCCAACCCTTTGAGATATGCCGCGGCGAACTTTTCGCCCTTTTTTCCTAAAACTTTTTTGTGAACGTCCTGCGGTGAATCGGGCATAAGCCATACTCCTTTATCCCTTGGATATGCGCCGCCGTACCGTAGCCCTTGTTCTTTTCAAAAGCATAGTGAGGATAAGTCTTTGCATATTCTTCCATCATTTTGTCACGATATACCTTGGCGATAATACTCGCCGCGCCGATCGAATAGGAGAGCGCGTCGCCGTGGATAACGCTATGCTGGCGATGCGAAATATCGATCGTCATATTGCCGTCGGTGAGCACTACGTCAGGCGTAATCGACAGCGTTTCGATTGCCTGTTTCATACCCAGCTTGGTCGCTTCTAAAATATTGATTTCGTCGATCACCTTTTCGTCGATCTCCACGATCGTATAGGCAAGCGCGCGTTTTTTGATCTCTTCGGCGAGCTGTTCACGCTTTTTCTCCGACAGCTTTTTGCTGTCGTCCACCCCGACAATCAGGTTCTCTTCGTCGAGCGGCATAATCACCGCCGCACACACCACAGGTCCAGCCAACGGGCCTCTGCCCACTTCGTCCACCCCTGCAATCGAGCGGCAGCCCTGCGCGTATAAAGCGCGTTCATATTGCAATTTTTCTTCTGCGTTCCAACTCTTTTTCATAAGCAATTAAAACTCGAAATCGGGATAATCTGCCGCACTTTCCAAACAGATTTTGCCCGTTCTACCTTTGCGAAAATCGTCGATGATCGCTTTCGCCCCCCGTTCGTAATCATACTCGCCACCGCGGAAAATAAAGCCGCGACGCTTGCACACCGCCTCGTACATAGCCAACTTTTCGTCAAACTCCGTAATGCCATAACGGTCGGTAAGGCAGGCAGGATATTTCTCCGCCAGCTCGCCCAACAGTTCGAGCGCGACGTCGTCCATATCCAAAATATCGTCGTTGATGCTGCCAATATACGCGAGATGGCGCGCGTGGTATTGATTGTCAAAGGACGGAGGCATTGTACCCGGTGTATCGAGCAGATCGAACGCGCCGCATTTGAGCCAGCGCACGTCGCGCGTGACGCCTGCCTTGTCCCCCGTTTTCGCACGCTTTTGTCCGCTGAGCAGATTGACGAGCGTGCTCTTGCCCGTGTTGGGAATCCCCGCCACCATAAAACGGAACGTACGGTTTAAGCCCTTCGCCAAAGCACGTTCCCGTTTCTCTTCGGTGATTGCGTTCAGCTTTTGCAGCAGCACGCGCTTGGTCGAAACGTTGGTAGAATCGCATTTGACGACGTACTTGCCCCGCGCCTCAAAATATTTCATAAACCCATCCACCTTGGAACTGTCGGACAGGTCGGCTTTGTTCAAAACGTACAAAATCGGCTTTTCGCCGAAAATCTTTTTCAGATTTTTATTGATCGTAGCGATCGGAGCGCGCGCGTCCAGCACGCAGATCACGCCGTCACAAAGATCGCGCTTTTTTTCCATATCGCGCATAGCTTTCGTCATATGCCCGGGAAACCATTGTATTGTCTTCATCGGTATCTCCCCTTATTTTAAGAGATCAGGACGGCAACGCCGCGTGATCTCGATCGACTGTTCCCTGCGCCATTGATCGATCTTTGCATGATCGCCGCTACGCAAAACGTCGGGCACGGTCAGCCCTTTGTATTCCTGCGGGCGGGTGTACTGCGGATATTCGAGCAGGTTCTCTGAAAAGCTCTCGTCCACCAGCGAAGAATTGCTGATCACCCCGTCCACGTACCGCGAAACACAATCTGCCACCACCATCGCAGGCAATTCACCGCCCGTCAAAACGTAGTCGCCAATGGAAATTTCTTCGTCAATGAACAGATCAAGCGCGCGCTGATCCACTCCTTCATAATGTCCGCAAAGCAAAATTAAATGTTCGTATTCGAGCAACTCAAACACCTTTTGCTGCTTAAAAACTTGCCCCTTGGGGGACATATAGATGCGGCGCGCTTTGTGCTCGGGATCAATCGTCTCGATGGCGTTGCCGATCGGGGGAGCCATCATCACCATACCGGCGCCGCCGCCAAACGGATAATCGTCGCATTTGAGATGCTTATCTTCGGTATAGTCGCGGATATTGACCACGTTGATCTGTATTTTACCCGATTTTTGCGCTCTACCGATGATGCTTTCCTGCATCGCGGAGAACATCTCGGGAAACAACGTCAAAATGTCAATTCTCATAAGATCGCCTCTACGAACGATTTGCTATCGAACAATTCGAGATCGTCCATTTTTTCGCCCACGCCTGCAAAAATCACGGGCAAGGACAGCTCTTGCGATAACGAGAATACAAAACCGCCTTTCGCCGTGCCGTCGAGCTTTGTCAACACCAAACCGTCCAGCTCCACTGCCTCGTCAAAGACGCGCGCCTGATTGACGGCGTTCTGCCCCGTTGTCGCGTCCAAAACCAGCAGTTTTAAGAAATCTGCCTCGGGATATTCGCGCGTGACCACGCGATCCATCTTCCGCAGTTCGTTCATCAGGTTGTCTTTGACGTGCAATCTGCCTGCCGTATCCACAATCACGACGTCCGTCTTTTTCGCCTTTGCCGACGCCACCGCGTCGAAAATGACCGCGGACGGATCGCTACCTTCTTCGTGCTTGACAATGCGAACCTTCGCGCGATCTGCCCAGATAGCCAGCTGCTCGCTCGCCGCAGCACGGAACGTGTCCGCCGCCACCACCGTCACCGTTTTTCCCTGCGAAAGGAAATAGTGCGCGAGCTTGCCCACCGTCGTCGTCTTGCCCACGCCGTTCACGCCCACCAGCATAATCACGCAAGGGTATTGCGGCGGCTCTACTTCGCTCTCCTCCAAAATATCGGTAAGGATACCGCGGAGCAGGTTCGTCACGTATTCTTCGTCTTTGAGCCGCTCGTCCATCGCTTGTTTTTTCACGCGAGCAACGACTTCCTGTGCCGTCGTGTACGAAACGTCGGATGCGATGAGCAATTCTTCCAGCTCCTCGTAAAAATCGTCGCCCAGCTTATTCTTTGAAAACAGCACGCGGAGCTTTGACGAAAGATTGTCTTTCGTCTTTTTCAAAGCCCCGAAAAGTTTTCCGAATATACCCATAGTTTTGCTCCTTGCAAAAATGATTTGAAAGGCTCTGCCTTTCGAGAGTTTCCCCTTTGGGGTAAATCTCGTTTTGCAAAAACAATGCACGCACCAACGGTGCAATCCATTGTTATTCCACCGTACCTGCGCCCAGTTTGCTTTCCACTTCTGCCAGTTTCACGGAAACGATCTTCGATACGCCCTTTTCCTGCATCGTCACGCCAAAGAGCGTGTCTGCCTGATTCATCGTCGGCTTTCTGTGCGTGATGACGATGAACTGCGTATCCTTGGCAAAATTCTTTAAGTACGATGCAAAACGATCTACGTTCGCGTCGTCGAGCGCCGCCTCGATTTCGTCCAAAATACAGAACGGCATCGGGCGCGCTTTCAATATTGCGAACAGAATCGCGATCGCCGTCAGCGCACGTTCGCCACCAGACAGCAGCGAAATTTTCGTGAGTTTCTTTCCCGGGGGGCAAGCCACGATATCCACGCCTGCCGCCAGCGGATCTTCCACGTCTTCGTAGTCGATTTGCAGTTCCGCTTTGCCGCCGCCAAAGAGTTCTTTGAACGTGATCTTAAAGTTTTCATTGATCTCTTCAAAACCCGTATTGAAAATGCGGAGCATTTCGTCGCGGATTTCGCCGAGCGCCGATTGTAGATCGGCAATACCCTTTTCGAGATCTTCGCGCTGCGTTGTCATTTCTTCGCAACGCTCTTTTTCAAATTCGTATTCTTCTACTGCGTTGGGGTTGACCGCGCCGAGCAACGTGATCTTGCGTTTGAGCGCCGTGATCATCTGCGTCGCTTCGTCGATGTTAAATGCTTCTTTGCGGTACGCAAGACACCCTTCGTAATCGAGCCCGTACGCCTCTTCCATACGTTGACGGGTGTTTTCGAGATTGGTGTCAATCTTCGAAATTTCGATTTCGCACTTAAAACGCTTGTCCGTCTTTTTCGCCAACGTTTCCTGCATCGAAGTCTTTTCTTCTTCGAGCGAGAGCTGTGCCGCGTTCGTCTCGTCCTTTTCCTTGCTGATGGAGCTGATTTCGTCCACGATTGCCTGTACCGCCGCCTTTTCTTCGTCGGTAAGTTCTTTTTCCTGCGCTTCCGCTTCCAAACCGTTCAGACGAGTCTGCGTTTCCGTACGCTCGTATTCCATCTCCACGATACGCGCCACCAGCTCTTCCTTTTCGGCTGTGATGCGCTCGATTTTTTCTTTTTGCTGCTCCGTCTCAGACGTCAGCGCGGTGTATTCCATTTCGTAATCACGGAGCGTCTTGCTCTTGATTGCACGCTCTTCCTTGAACGATTCGCATTGTTTGCGCTGATTTTCCAGCTCTTCCGCCGCGCTCTTTCTGCGCGCCGCCAACTGCTCTTCGCTCATAGACGAGTTCGCTTCTTCGTCTTCGAGTTCGCGCAGCTTGATCTGCAAATCGGTAAGCGCGTCGCCGTACGTCGCGATGTCCGTTTCCGTCTCCGCAATCTGCTGCGAGAGTGCCGTTTCGCGCTGCATCAACCCTGCGATTTCGCTGTTTGCACCCTGATATTTTTCACGGAGTTCTTCTACAGCCTCTTCCGCTTCTTTGCGTGCGCGCTCGCTATCCGCAATCGCCGTTTTCAGCTTTTCAATCTGCTTTTGTTTTCTTGCGATATTCTCCTTGCACTCCTGAATTTTACGTTCGTTGGAGAGCAGGGACGCGGTATCTTTACGGCGACTACCGCCCGTCATCGCACCGCTCGTTGCGACGATGTTTCCGTCCACGGTGACGATCTTAAACATATTGCCGTATTTCTTTGCGATCGCCGTCGCGTTGGCGATATTATCGCAAATGAGCGTATTGCCAAGCAGGTTGGACACTACGTTGTAATAATAATCGTCGAATTTTACCAGCTCCGTCGCCAAGCCCATCGCGCCGCGTTCGTCGAGCGCACGACGGATTTCCTTGGAGTCGGGACGGGGGCGCATGCTCGTCACAGGCAAAAACGTGACGATACCGCCGTTGGTACGGATCAGATATTCGATCAGGAATTTCGCGTCGTCCGCCGTGGGCGTGACAACGTTTTGAATAGAACCTGCCAGCGCCGTTTCGATCGCCAACTCGTACCGCTGATCGGTGGAGATAATATCCGCGAGCGAACCGCGCAAATGCTTGGAAACTTCAGGGTTGGTCTTGGCAATCGAGAGCAGTCTTCGCACCGATTCCTTGTACCCCTCCAAGCGGTTTTTCATGCTGATATACATTTCGAGATTTTCGCGCAGGGACGCCAGCTGCCCGTTGGCGTTGAACAATTCCTGATTGAATTCGTTCACCGTCATCTGCATTTCACGCGCCTCTTCTTGACGCTCTTCAAATTCGCGCATATCGGACGAATTGCGCGCGCGCAACGCCGCCATATCCTTCTGCACTAATTTTAATTCGCTCTCCAAGCGTTCCTTTCTGTCGATCGCTTTTTGATGCGCCGATTTAATCTCGTTGATTCGATCCTTCGCCGCTTCCATACGCGCCGCGAGCGTACCGAGATTTTTCTTCATCTCCGCCAAGTTATCCGCGTCCGAGAGCTGCGAAAGACGGCTCGCGTCCGAAAGCTTTTCAAACACTTCAATCTTTTTATCGAGTGCGGCTATCGCTGAACGGAGCACTTCCGTCTGCGTTTCCAGCTCGGCAATACGCTTTGCGTTTTCTTCGTTTTTCTTGCCCGTCGTCGCGATATCGTCGTCGATCTCGCCGATGCGGACTTTGCTGCTTTCCAAAAACTCCGCCGCCGTTTCCAGCTGCGAACGGTACGTTCTGATACGTTCTTGCACGAGTTTCAGCTCGCCGTCCTTTCTCTCGTTGCCGACGGAAAGCTCTACGCGACGGTCGTTAAGCTCGCTCAAACGCGCGTCCGCGCGGCTGATCTTGTCGCGGTTTTCTTCAATCTTGCGATTGACCAGCTCGATCTTGGTGTTCAGCTCGATAATCTGATCGGAAATCGCCGCCACATCCTTCTTAAAGCCGCTCTTTTCGTTCTCCGCGTTCTCGTAGCGGTATATGTATGCGTTCGCTTCGTTGACTTTCAGGCTCTCCGAATATTCCTTGTATTCGCGCGCCGCCTCTGCTTGCTTGCCCAAAGGCCCGAGATGGCGTTGCGCCTCGTCGATACGCTGGCTGTAAATGAACAGATTGGATTCCGCGTCCGCAATCTTGCGTTCGATGTCTTCCTTTCTGATCTTGTGGTTGGCAAGCCCCAACGCTTCTTCGAAAATCACGCGGCGTTTTTCGGGTGCGGCGTTCATAATTTGCTCTACCTGCCCCTGCCCGATGATCGAATAGCCTTCTTTCCCCAAACCGATGCTGTGGAAAAGCGACACCAGATCTTTCTGCCTGCTGACCATACCGTTGATGAGATATTTGCTGTCCCCCTTGCGATCGAGCCGACGAGTCATCGACACTTCGTCGCCTGTAATCTCGGGAAAAATATTCTGTGAATTGTCGAACACCAGCGTGATGTCACAGCTCTGTTGGGGATTTCTGTTCACCGTACCGCCGAAGATGACGTCTTGCATATTGCTACCGCGCAAGTTCTTCGCCGATTTTTCGCCCAGCACCCAACGCACCGCGTCGGCAATATTACTCTTGCCGCAGCCGTTCGGGCCGACAATACAGGTGACACCCTCTTCAAAACGAATCGTCGTTTTATCCGCAAAGGATTTGAAACCGTTTAATTGTATTTCCTTTAAGTCCAAAGTAAGCTCCTTTTTCAGATACCTGTTTTATATATCTTTCCGTTTATTTTTTTTCGTTTTTTTGTAATTCGCGAAGTAAATTCGCCGCGGCGGATTGCTCCGCCTGTTTTTTACTCTTCCCCTCGCCCCGTTCCTTTCTGCCCAGCGCGTACGCCGTTGCATAGAAAATAGGTGCGTTGTCTTTGCCGATTTTCTCCGTTTTATACACGGGCGGCTGCTCGCCGAGATTTTGCAGATATTCCTGCAAAGCACCCTTGGCATTTTCCGTGCGCGGTTGGATATGATCGAGCCCAAAACGCTGAATAAACGTCTTCGCCGCGGTATATCCCCCGTCTAAATAGATCGCCGCCGTCACCGTTTCAAACAGGCTGGAAACCGTCTTGTTCCCGACGTTCGCCCTGCTCCCAGCTTTCAATAGGTATTTTTCAATGTCCAAATCACGCACCGCGTCCAAGAGCGCGTCTTCGCAAACGAGCCGTTGCCGTCCACGCGTCATCGTACCTTCGTCCGCCTTTTTATACCGTTCGTACTGCCACTCCGTCACGACGAGCTGCAACACCGCGTCGCCGAGATATTCCATGCGCTCGTTATCCCTGCCGCCGTGGGCGTTCGCGTACGTACTGTGCGTGAACGCTTCACGCAAAAGCTCGCGGTTTTGGAACGCATAGCCTATTTTGTTTTCGATCTCTGCGTAGGGAAAATTCATCGCTTTTTCGTTATTCTTCCTTGTTCAAATTCGCGTTGACAAGCTCTGCATTTTCGTCCACCAACGCTTTGATTTTGCTGACAAGATCGCCGCGTACCGCGTTCGCCGCCTGCTCAATGCACACCGCAAAACCGCGCACGCGCGAGTTGCCGTGCCCTTTCACCACCGTCTTAGACAACCCCAAGAACACCGAGCCGCCGCACGCTTCGTAATCCAAGCCGCCTTTGATGCGCTTGATGATCCCCATCGAAAGCGCCGCGCGCAGCTTTGCCCACAGATTACGCTTGTATTCTCTCGTCATAATCGTGCCCACCGCTTTGCCGCAACCTTCGATCGATTTCGTGGCGATATTACCCGTGAACCCGTCGCATACCACAACGTCCACGTCCCCGTACATAATATCTCTGCCCTCGATATTGCCTGCATAGTTGATGCAGTCGATCTGCTTTAACAGCGCGTTGACTTCCTGATGCAAAGGCAAGCCCTTGTGGTCTTCCGTACCGTTGTTGAGCAAGCCCACTTTGGGATCTTTTTTACCGTATGCCGCCTCCGCATAAGCCGACGCCATCAAAGCAAAGTGCACCAAATTGATCGGTTTGCATTCCAGATTTGCACCGCAGTCGCAAATCATCGTCCCCGTACCCTTATGGTTGGGGATTACGGGACAGAGCCCCGGACGGGAAACGCCTTTAATTCTGCCAAGGATCAACACACCTGCCGTCAGCACCGCGCCCGTCGAACCCGACGATACCAAACCGTCCGCTCTGCCTTCTTTGAGCAAGCGGAACGCCACGACCGTGGACGAATCCTTTTTCGTTTTCACTGCTTTGGTAGGAATTTCTTCCATACCGATCACTTCCGTCGTATGTACGATCTCCAAACGGCTCTCGTCGTATTTGCCTGCCTGCGCGAGCTCCGCCTTAATCTGCGTTTCGTCGCCGCAAAGGATCAGATACAGATCTTTGTCCTTGCGCAGCGCGTTCACACAGCCGAGCACCTGCTGTTTCGGGGCGTAATCGCCTCCCATTGCGTCAATGATAATTCTCGTCATAATCGTCACTCCAAAAAATGATTTGAAAGTCTGTGCCTTTCGTGATTTGCGGTGCGCCACCGCTGGCATATCTTTCCATAACGCAAAGCGTAGCTTTGCAATGCACGCGCCGAAAGGCGCAATTCATTGTCTTCTGTGATTTGAAAGGCTACTCCTTTCGTGATTTGAACGCTATGCGTTCGTGAATTGAAAACTTTGTTTTTCGTGATTTGACGGCTGCGCCGTCGTTGTTGTAATATTTCCACACCGCAAAGCATAGCTTTGCAATTCACGCCCCTTTGGGGCAATTCACGTTTTGCAAAAACAATTCACGCAACTATGTTGCAATTCATTGTTTTAATATTTCATATCGCCAAATGTTCTGGGATACGGCAGCACGTCACGGATATTCGAAATACCCGTCAGGTACATTACCATACGTTCAAAGCCCAGCCCAAAACCGCTGTGCGTCGTTCCACCGTAGCGGCGAAGATCAAGATACCACCAGTAATCTTCGGGGTTCATACCCAGCTCTTTAATACGGTTTACCAGCTTGTCGTAGTCGTCCTCTCTTTGCGAGCCGCCTACAAGCTCCCCGATACCGGGTACGAGCAGGTCCGCCGCCGCGACCGTTTTGCCGTCGTCGTTGAGTTT
>JAFTSO010000042.1 GCA_017467265.1 Clostridia bacterium | reverse complement strand
TGCAGAAAGGCAACGCGCTCACGGAAAGAAAATTGCAACGCTTGTTCTTGAACGGCGAAGCAACGCGTAAAATTAAGAAATGTAACGACTTTGGCGCAGGCGGCGTATCGGTTGCCATCGGCGAGCTTGCGGACGGTTTGAATATTGACCTTGACAAAGTGCCTAAAAAGTATGAAGGCTTGAACGGTACGGAACTTGCTATTTCCGAATCGCAAGAACGTATGGCAGTCGTTGTAGATGCGAAGGACGTGGACGCGTTTATTGCGCTTGCGGCGGAAGAAAACCTCGCGGCTACCCCCGTAGCGGTCGTCACCGACACGGGCAGAATGAAGATGTTCTTAAAAGGCAAGGCAATCGTGGATATTTCCCGTGAATTCCTGAACACCAACGGTGTAAAACAGGAAGCGAACGTAGAAATCGACGACGAAATTACCACTTGGTTTGACAAAAAATCGGGCTTGAACTTTGCGGAAGAAACGAAGAAAGTTTTGTCCGATCTCAACGTATGTGCAAAGAAGGGCTTGTCCGAAACGTTCGACTCGACAATCGGTGCGAGAACGGTGTATATGCCGTGGGGCGGTAAGACGCAGCGCACGCCTGCAATCGCTATGGCAGCGAAGATTTGCGGCGGCGAAACGGACGTATGTACGGTATCGGCGTACGGCTATTCGCCGTACCTTATGGAAACCAGCCCGTTTATCGGCGCGATTTATTCCATCGTTGCGTCCGTCTCCAAAGTGGTGGCTACGGGTGCGAAATACAGCGATATTCGCTTGACGTTGCAGGAATTCTTCCAGCGTATGACGGGCGAAGCGAAAGTGTGGGGCGTACCTGCGTCTGCACTCCTTGGTGCGGTATCGGCACAGATCGGCTTGGGACTTGGCGCAATCGGCGGTAAGGACAGCATGAGCGGTACGTTTGAAAGTATTCACGTGCCCCCGACGCTCATTTCGTTTGCGCTTGCGCCTGCAAAGGCAAGCAAACTGATTACCAACGTCTTGAAAGGTGGTGAAAAACTTTACCATATCCCCGTACCCAAAGACGAGAATTCCGTGCCCGATTTTGAACAACTCAAAAAGGTGTACGGCGAAGTATTCAAAAATATCGAAAGCGGCAATATCACGTTCGCGACGGTCGTGGAAAACGGCGGTATCGGTGCGGCGGTAATTAAATCGGCGCTTGGTAATAACGTCGGCGTGAACTTTGCAATGGACGCTAACGAGCTGTACAGCGAAGGCTATGGCGACCTGATTGTTTCGCTCAAAGATGAAAAGGCAATCTGCAGCTGCGTGAACAAGCAATACGTAGGGCAGGTTAGCGGCAACGCATACGTATGCGGCGGCGAAAGCGTGTCCTTGGACGGCGCGGCTTGCGCGTACATCAGCCCGTTGGAGAGCGTGTTTGCTACCACCGCACCTGCGGACGGCAAGGCGGAAGAATGCGACTACACGGCAGGCGCAAAATACAGTAATATCGCGACTAAAATCGCAAAACCCAGAGTGTTTATTCCCGTATTCCCTGGTACGAATTGCGAACTCGACACCGCGCGTAAGTTTATCCTTGCAGGCGCGGAAGTGGAAACGGTGGTTGTTCGCAACCGTAGCGCGCAGGATATCGAAGAGAGCGTAGAACGCATTGTAAAAGCGATTAAAAACGCAAACATCGTGGCGTTCCCCGGTGGTTTCTCGGGTGGTGACGAACCGGACGGCAGTGGTAAGTTTATCGCAACGACTTTCCGTAATCCGTATATCGCGGAACAGCTTGAAGAGCTGCTGAACAACCGCGACGGTTTGGCGCTGGGTATCTGCAACGGTTTCCCAGCGCTGATCAAGCTCGGTCTTGTACCGTACGGGCACGTGACCGAAATGACGGCAAATTCGCCCACGCTCACGTTCAACAACATTTCCCGTCACGTATCGACGGTGGTGGACGTACGCGTAGCGTCTAATCTCTCGCCTTGGCTTTCCGCTTGCAAGGTAGGCGAAGTGTACAAAGTGCCCGTATCCCATGGCGAAGGCAAGATCGTTGCGCCGATGGCAGAGCTGGAAAAGATGAAGAAAAACGGTCAAATCGCAACGCAGTACGCCGATCTTAATGGCAACGCGACGATGGTTTCGCCGTTTAATCCCAACGGTTCTATGTGGGCGATAGAGGGTATTACGTCCCCCGACGGCAGAGTGCTGGGTAAGATGGGACATAGCGAACGTACGGGCGACAACCTGTACAAGAACGTCGAAGGGAACTTTGATATGAAGATATTCGAGAGCGGCGTTCAGTATTTCAAATAAGCAAAATTACGACGCCCCGTAAGGGGCGTTGGTAAGGGGAAAAGATGATCGATATTCATACGCATATTTTGCCCCATTTAGACGACGGGGCGAAGAACACGGCGACGTCGGTGGAGATGCTCGGCGCGGAAAGAGCGCAAGGCGTCAAGACGGTGGTATGCACGCCACATTACTACGGCAAGCGTTCGCCCGAAAAATTTTTATCCCAGCGCAACGCCGCGTACGCACACCTTAAAGATCGGATTCCGAGCGACATCGACGTACGCTTGGGTGCGGAAGTGCATTTTACGGGTATCAACGTGCCCGATTACGACGAACTTTGCAAGCTCGCGATAGAAGGCACGAAGTATATCTTGATCGAGCTACCGTTCGTGCAAAAATGGACGGGACGGCTACTACCCGCGCTCGCAGATTTTGCATACGATACGGGCTATACCCCGATCATTGCGCACGTAGAGCGGTATCGTGAAGTACTGAAAAAACCGTCGATCGTATCCCAGCTCGTCGATATAGGTTGCTTAATACAGGTTAATGCGCGCGCGTTCACGGAGCGAAAGGAACGGAAATTTGCGTTCGCGTTGCTCTCGCACGGATACGTGCATTGTATCGGCTCGGACGGGCACGATTTAGAGCGTCGCTCCGTCGATCTGCTGACGGCGCAAAAGGCGGTGGAAACGGCAGGCTATGCGCAGGCGTGGACGGATGCGCAATCGATAATGGAGCGGATATTACGTGATGAAGAAATACGTGTTCCGTTGGGTACGCCGATCAAGAAATTTTTCGGTTCGTACCGTTAATTTGCAAAAATGCGTTTGAACAAAGGCAAAACGCGTTTACAATAATAATAGAAAACCAAAAGGAGAATACAAAAATGGCTAAAATTACGGCAGATACTTTGATTGCAGATTGCTTGCAGATCAATTCCAACGCACCTGAGATTTTGATGTCGGCAGGTATGCATTGTTTCGGTTGTGCAATGGCGCACGGTGAAACGGTTGCAGAGGCGGTTGCTGTGCACGGTGAAGACCTTGATGCTCTGCTTGCAAAGCTCAATGAAGGATTGGAAGACTAAACGATAAAAAGCGCGGTGGATACCGCGCTTTTTTCACGAAAGGACGGGGGACAGGGCGAGATGAACGACGGGTATTTACAAAAAATTCAACGATTTGGTGAGATTTTACAGGAAGGAGACGTGGCGTTTTTCGGCGGTGCAGGCGTCAGCACGGAGAGCGGTATTCCCGATTTTCGTTCGGCAGACGGGCTGTACTCCCTCCGCTATGCCTATTCGCCCGAACAGATCGTATCCCACTCTTTTTTCACGCGGAACACCGAAGAGTTTTATCGCTTTTATAAGGACAAAATGATTTTTCCCAAGGCGGAGCCGAACGCCTGCCATCTTGCGTTGGCACGGCTGGAAAAACAGGGGAAACTTACTGCGGTTGTCACGCAAAATATCGACGGATTGCATCAAAAAGCAGGGAGTAAAAACGTCTTTGAATTGCACGGCAGCGTTTGGCGTAATTTCTGTGTAAAATGTCAAAAGAGCTACCCCCTGTCAGCGATTACGGGTGCGGACGGCATACCCCGTTGCGCTTGCGGAGGCGTGATCAAGCCTGACGTTGTTTTATACGAAGAACCGTTATCCGATGCCGTTGTGGAGGGGGCGGTGCGCGCGATTGCATGCGCAAAAACGCTGATCGTCGGGGGCACGTCCTTGGCGGTGTATCCAGCGGCAGGACTGTTGCGGTATTTTAACGGGAAACACTTGATCGTGATTAACCGAACGCCGACGCACGTGGACGATAGGGCAGAACTCCTATTTACGCAGGATATCGGCAAAGTGTTTTCCGATCTTAATATTTGAAAAGATATAAACAAAGCGGAGTGTAAAAGCTCTGCTTTTTTTGTGCGTGTCAGCGCGGCAAAGTCAGATAAGGGATTGACAATGTGAACGTTGAGTGAAATAATGCGTTTTTTTGGATAATTATTGCATAATTATCGATTTTGTCTATAAAAAATTATTGACTTGACAAGAGAAAAATGATAAAATATTTTTGTGTAAATATGCGTATTTAGGCGAAGAACCTTCTAAAAAAGAGGGGATTTGCCAAAATAAGCAACAAAAAGGACAGGCGTAAGGATTTTATTGATGCAAGGCGGATTTAACAAATTCAGAAAAAAGCAACGGCTGATTGCCCTGATCAACAGTTTGGTCTGGGGGATTGCGGCTGCGATATTCGCGGTCGGCGGTTTGCTATTGATTGACAAACTGAATACGAAATCATTGCACGTGGTTCTCTACGTCCTGATCCCCGTGGCGACGTTTGGCGCGTCGTCGAGTGCCGCTTGGTTTGCTTACAAACAGAAAGATAAAAAGCTGGCGAAAACGTTGGACGAACGGTTTGCATTGAACGACAGAGTGCAAACGATGGTAGAGTTTGCAAACGTCCAGACGGATATGGTACGCTTACAGCGCGAAGATGCACAGACGCGCCTGCAAGACATATCTCCGTCCCAGCTGCAATGGAAAGGGTTGTGGAGCACGCTCGCGGCGTTTATCGTTGCGGTGGCGATGCTCGTGACGGGGCTTGCCGTACCGAAAAAGACGGTGGAAACGCCTCCGCCTCCCCCCGAATATCCTACGTACGTGTTCGAGATCACACTCGCGCAAAGGACGGCGCTGGGCACGCTGATCAAGAACGTGAAGGAATCGCGTGCGGAGGATGAAGTGAAGACGGCGATCACCGCCGAGCTCGAACCGTTCTTGGCAAACATAGACGAGATTGAAACGGAGATCGAGCTCTATACGGAGCTGGCGCGTATTATCACCGTCATCGATACGTTCGTGGAAGAGCATAACACGTACAAACGCGTTTATCAATCTATCCGTAATAGCGGACTGGAAACGGTGCAGCAATTTGCGATCGGGCTGGGTATGAACGCCCTGCCTACGACCTTTGAAACGCTGCTTGCGGCGTTTGAAAGCGAAGAAAAGGACGGCGCGGCGACATCGGCGGCGATCGGCGAGTTTACGACGGAACTTGCGACGTGCTTTGCGGATGTGGACGAAGTTGCAACGGACGGCTTGGTGATCGCGATGGGCGATCTGATCGCAGATATGCAAACGGTGGCGGCGATCGATCCGACGGTGTTCCCGTACGACTGGATCGTCGATAGCACGAAGAAAGCGATGAACGATAACGTAGCGGCGTTGGCGAACGCATTGATGGCGCAGACGGATAACCGCGCAGTGACGAGCGACGTTATTAAAAAGCTGATTTCCATTTTCGCAATGCCCGAAGAGTGGATTCCCGAGTGGGGTGGAAAGCCGTTGACAGGACTGGACGGCATGCAACAGAATCCCAACGAGCCGAACAAGCCGGGTGAAGGGATTATCATTGACGGAATTTTGTATCCCAGCAACGAAACGGTGTACGATTATTACACCAAGGTCATTTGCGAATACGGTAAAGTCTTTGAAGGGGACGCCTACAACTACAAGGCGGCGATCAACACGCTGATCTCGGAAGGGATCGCGAACGGAACGATCAACCCCGAGGTCGAAGAAATGCTTCGTGCCTATTTAGATGCCCTTTCGGGCGCGGAAGTCGGCGGCGGTAACGGCGACGAGAGCGGCGCAGAACAAGTATAACAAAGAAAAAACACGACAAAGTGTAAGGAAGGAAAACGTAGTATGGAAAACTTGGAAAGAGTAAAACAATTCAGCGAGAAGATTGCACAGATCAAGCAAGAGCTTGCAAAAGACGTCGTTGGTCAGGAAGACATTGTCAACAACGTGATTATAGCGATGATCGCAGGCGGCAACGTGCTGCTCGAAGGCGTACCCGGGGTAGGGAAAACGCGTTTGGTGCGTTCGCTCAGCCGTGTATTCGAATTGCCGTTCTCGCGAATTCAGTTTACCCCCGACCTGATGCCTTCGGACGTGACGGGTACAGACGTGATTGAAAAGGACGAACAGGGTAAGATGAACACGGTATTCCGCAAAGGTCCTATTTTTGCAAACCTTGTGCTTGCGGACGAAATTAACCGTGCTACGCCCAAAACGCAGTCGGCAATGCTCGAAGTAATGCAGGAGCACAAAATCACGGTAGGCAAAAACAATTACGTTTTGGCAGAGCCGTTTTTCGTGCTCGCGACCGAAAACCCGATCGAACAGGACGGTACGTATCCTTTGCCCGAAGCGCAAATGGATCGTTTTATGTTCAAGCTGATTATGAAATTCCCGCAGGTGGAAGAGCTGATGGACATCGTCAGTATGACGCAGATCACGATGGCGGAAACGGCGAACGCCGTAATGGACGGCGAAACGGTGCTGGAAATGCGCGCGTTGGCATCGACCGTTCCCGTACATACCGACGCTATGCGCTATGCGACGGAGTTGGTCACGAACACCCACCCCGAAGTAAAGGACGCGTCCTCGACGGCGAAAAACTACGTGAAATACGGTGCGTCCCCCCGTGCGGCGCAGGCGCTTATCACTTGTGCGAAAGTGCGTGCGCTTATGAACGGCAATTATAACGTATCGAAAGAAGACATCGACGCGTTGGCGTACCCCGTTCTGCGCCACAGAATTAAGATCAATTACAACGCAGTCAACGAACGCTTGACGGTGGACGACGTGATCGCGTTGCTCATCAAAGAAACGAGAAAAACGGCGAAATAAGAAGTAAAACGTTATGGCGAAAGGGATCATCAACGAGGCGTTTTTGCAACAGATAGAAACGTTGCGGACGTTGCTCGAAAACAATATCGGCGGTCTGTTCGGGGGAAACCGTAAGAGTAAAACGTACGGGTCTTCCTGCGAATTTGCCGATTATAGAGAATATATTCCGGGCGATGATATTACGAAGATCGACTGGAACGTATTCGCGCGGACGGAGAACCTGTACCAAAGGCTGTATCTGGACGAACGCCAAATGCACACGCGTATTTACATCGACGCCAGCCGTTCGATGAACTATGGTAAGAGCAAGAAGGCGGAGCAGGCGTTGCGCTTGGCTGCGACGTTTGCGTATTTGTCCGTCAACGAAATGGACAAAGTTTCGGTGTACGTGATCAAAGATCGCAAAGTCCACGAAGTCATTACGGGTATCGTCGGCAAGGACGCTTACGCCCAGAACGTATTCAAATTAAACGAAATCGAGTTCGACGGCGACAGCTATATCAGCGAAGCGATTATGCAATCGAAAGTGGGTATGGGCGACGGCTTGTCCGTGATCATTTCCGACTTTTTGACGGAGAACAATTACGAAGACGGTATTCATTATTTAGCGGAAAAGAAGAGGGACGTACTTTGTTTACAGGTACTTTCGGGGGAAGAATTGAACCCCAAGCTCCGCGGCAAAATGCACCTGTTCGATTCGGAGAATATGGAACGGGAATACCGCAAGAATATAGACAGAGATATTGCGCGTGCGTATAGACAGGCGTTGGAATACGCAACGGGCAGGATTAGTAATTACTGTTTTTCGCGCGGAGCAAAATACTTGCTCGTGTCGGCGGAAGACGAAATGGCAAAGATATTCTTTGAAAACTTACCGGATATGGGAGTAGTAAAGTGAGGTTTTTATATCCTATGGGTTTATGGGGCTTGATCGGGATTCCGATTTTGATCCTCATATACATCATCAAAAATAAATATACCGAACAGACCGTATCCTCTACGTATCTGTGGACGTTAAGCGAGCGTTTCTTAAAGCGCAGGAATCCGCTCACGATGGTGACGGGGCTGATCGCTTTGTTCTTGCAGATTTTGGCGGTAGCGGCTATTTCGATCGCGATTGCGCATCCCGTATTCACGTTGAAGGGCGTAGCTCGGCAGTATTACTTTATCTTGGATACGTCGGGCAGTATGGCAGCGGAGAACGCAGACGGAACGACTTTGTTCGATGCCGGTAAGGCGCATATTCGCGATATGATCGACAACGCAGGCAACGGCAGTACCTATACGCTCGTTTGCGTGGGAGATACGTATGACGTCGTGTATGAGAGCCGCGACGATAAGGCGGACGCGCTGGAAATGCTGGATGAAATGCAGGTGGGCGGCGGCGAAGGTGCGATGCAAACGGCACTCTTTGAGGCGCGCGAAGCGTTCGCACAAAACAGCGGCTTGCAGATGTATCTGTTCACGGACAAGAACTATACGACGACAGAGAATATTACGCTCGTCAATCTCTCGCAAGTGGTGGAGAATTACGCGATTGCAGATCTGGGGTACGTGCTTGGCGAAGAAACGGTCACGCTGAACGCCAACGTCGTATCGTACGAGAGCGACGCGGATTTGACGGTGGAATTTTATAAAAACGGGGAGACGGAAGCGTTCTCAACGCAGACTGTATCCGTAGTAAAGGGGGCAAAGACCCCGATAGCGCCCGTGACGTTCGAAGGGGAATTTAACGTCGTAGAGGCGGTGATTTTGAACGCGGACGGGCAAAAGCTGGACAATGGCAGTGTGCTGTTTAGCGAAGAGAGTCAGAACGAATACAAAGTGCTGCTCGTGAGCGACACGCCTTTCTTCTTGCAGTCGGCATTAAAGGTTGCAGGCACGGCGAAGGTGGACACGCTCGCAACGGCAAGCTACGTGGGGCAGAGTGGCTACGATCTGTATATTTTCGATTGTTTCAATCCTGGAACGATGCCCAAGGACGGTGCGGTGTGGCTCATCAATTTGAGCGGCAATCTTCCGCAGTCGGGATTTAGTGTGTACGGCGAAAACGAGCCCAAGGACGGCGCGGAGCTTTCGCTTTCGAAATCGACTTCGTCGATTGTCAAAGCGCTGACGAAAGATTTGCGCGGTACGGCGGTGTACGTGCATACGTACCAAAAATACGGCGCGCTGCAAAACAGCTGCGAATTTAAGACGATTTATACCTACAATTCGTCGCCGATGGTCTTTATCGGCAAGAACGGCTACGGCAACCGCGAAGTGGTCTTTGCTTTTGACTTGCACGAGTCCAACTTCCCTTTGACGTACGATTACGTAGTGCTGATCCGCAACATATTAGAGTATTCTTTCCCCAAGGTTTTGGAGAAATATACGTACGATTGCGGCGAAGTGTTGGCAATGAACGCAACGCCCGATTGCGAGACGATCGAAATCGAGAGTCCTTCGGGTGTGAAAGAACTGAAAACGCTGAACACGATAGGCAACTATCGACTGGGCGAGGTGGGCGTATATACGATCACGATGAACGCGAAGAGCGGCTCGAAGACGTATAACGTGTACGCGCAGCTCCCCGAAACGGAACGCGCTCCGTTGCAGACGGAGAGTGAATTCCGTATTTACGGCGAACCTACGGACGGTAAAAAGGACGGCAAATACGATCGTTTGATCTTGATTTTTGCGCTCCTTTCCGTAATGTTTATCGCTGACTGGGTGGTGTATTGTTATGACAAATATCAGCTTCGATAATCCGTATTTTTTACTCATAGCAATCCCCTTGGTAGCGTTGGTGCTCGTGCCTTTCTTTATTGCGTTCCGCAAGCAGAACAGGGATAAGCACGTTATCGCGTCGCTCGTATTGCATTTCCTTATGATCGTATGCGTAGCGTTGGCGGCAGCAGGGTTCAACGTGACGCGCGTCGTGACGGAGATGAACGTGTACGTGGTGGCAGACGTTTCCTATTCGTCTAATTTGAATTTAGACGAAATGGACGTATGCATATCCAAGGTACAGAGCAAATTGCCCAAAAATTCGCGTATGGGCGTCGTGTGCTTTGGTAAGGATGCGCTCGTACATAACGCGATGGGCGATAGTATTACCAAACTTTCCGAAACGGAATTGACGGTGGATAACAGCGCGACGGATATTTTGGGCGCGCTGGAATACACGGCAGGGCTGTTCGCGGACGACGTGATCAAACATATCGTTCTCATCACCGACGCCAACCAAACGGGTGGCGTGGACGGCGGCGATCTTCGTCAAACGCTCGCCGTGCTCAAACAAAAAGACATTTACGTCGATGCGATCTATTTGGACGCAACGTTGCCGACGGACGTTGACGAAGTGCAGCTCAACGGCGTGGAATACGTGCAGTCCACCTATCTTGGCGAAGGTGCGCAGGCGACGGCGGTGATCCAGTCGAACACGGAAAAAACGGCGTTCGTCACCTTACAAAAGGGAGAAGAAATCGTTGCTACCGACACCATCGATCTGATCGTCGGCGAGAACGATTTTGCGTTCACGTTAGACACGTCAGCGGCAGGTTCGTTCGACTATACCTTGACGGTTTCGCAGGAAAAAGACTCGTTCACGCTTAATAACGCGTACGCGTTTACGCAGACGGTTAAGGATAAACAAAACATCCTCTTCGTCACGTCGATGAGCAGCGACAAAGCGATGGCGCAAAAGCTTTACGGCGGCGAAGATACGGAACTGGACGTTTACGAATATACGCCGGCACTCTCGCAGTCGGGTAAAAAACTGAAAGTGCCGACCAAGATCGAAGATCTTTGCAAATACGATCAAATCATTTTGTCGAATATAAACGTGCCCGAGCAAGTGGATAATTATACGCAGTTCGTGAACAATCTCAACGTAGCGGTATCTACCTATGGCAAGAGCCTTTTGACGTTCGGCGATTTGCACTTGCAGAACAAAACGGATGCGGTGCAGGATCTCGAAAATCTCGAAAATATGCTGCCTGTGCAGTTTGGCGTACGCGAACAAGACGCAACGCTGTACGGGATCGTTATGGATATTTCGCGCAGTATGAACAGCAATTCCAAATTGCAGACGGCAAAGGATGCGGCGACTTTCTTGATCGATCAATTCACCCCTAAGGACGGTATTATCGTCGTATCCTATTCGGCGGCTGGCGTGACGGTAATGAGTATGCGTAATGCCAACGAAACGGGGAAACAGCTGGCACGTGACGCGATCAACGCGATTACGCCCATCCAAGGCACGTACGTCGCAGGCGGTTTGGAACGTATGCGTTTGGAGATGAGCTCGATATCCGATTTCTTGAATAAGCAAGTTATCGTGATCGGGGACAGCAAACAGCCCGGATCTGGCTCGGCAGGGTTAAACCCTGTGAACGTGGCGGCGCAGATGTCCGCAGAAGGGATTCGCGTATCGACGCTTAATATTGACAGCGAAGAGGACGAAGGGAATTTCAGCGGTATCGCCACCGCAGGTAAGGGCAACTATTACAAAGGATTCACCGAAAGTCAGCTGAAATCGGTGCTCGAAGGCGCGATCGCAGACGATCTAATGGGTACGGTCGTGGAAGGCGTTCCAACATACGTCGATATTCAGCTCCCGACGGACGACGTTTTGGACGGCGTTGGGGCGTTCAACCCGATCACGGGGTATATCTGCGGTAAGTCGAAAGGCGATTCGATCGTCGTAATGACGGTGGATTATGAACGCGCGAGCGGCACGTCAACGAAAGTCCCCCTGTATTCGTACCGCGATTGCGGCGAAGGCAGAGTGGCTACGTTCAATAGCAGCTTGAGCGGCACTTGGGTGACGGAATTTTTGGACGAGAACGGCGAACGGGCGGGTATGCAGTTTTTCCGCAATATTTTGGATACGAGCACACCGACACAATGCAACGATTATCCCTGTTTATATACGGTCACGCCTGGGGCAAAAACGGAGATCGAAGTGATCCCCAGCAACCTGCGTCAGATGACGACTGTAGAGCTGATTTTGACGACGCCGAGCGGCGACGTGCAGACGCATACGCTGACATTTGACGTTTCCCGTCATTTTGGCGCGATCGAAACGGCAGAAATCGGCAAGTATCTCTTGACGATCAAATACACGGACAACGGCACGACGTACGAAACGACCACTTCGTTTATGATTCCGTATTTGGAAGAATACAACCGTTTTGCAGGGTATAGCGCAGGGCTTTTGTACGAACTCATCGACGAGCGCGGTGTGGTCAGCCTGACGGGCGACGAAATCAGCTTTAAGGCGAACGAAGACGAGATTGAAACGTACGTTTACAGCTTGGTAATTCCTTTGCTGATCGCGTGCGTGGCATTGTTCATCGTAGACGTATGCGTGCGTAAACTTCGCTGGAACGACATTAAGAGCTTGTTCGTCCGTACGAATAAACGCTCGAAAAAGGGAGGTAAACAATGAAAAAGATAATCAGTTTACTTCTGGTCGTGTTGCTTTCTTTCACCTTCTTCTGTGCTTGCGCAGTGAAGGAAGGCGGAAAGCAAAGTAGCGGCAGCTCGGGAAACGAAAGCTCCGTGCCGAGCGGTAGCGAGAGTGGCAACAGCGGCGAAGATGGCGGTATTTCGGAAGAAGCCTATACCGTTTCGCTGGTGTATAAAGGGCAGCCGTTCGTGCCTACGGGCGCTGGAACGTACGCACAATGGACGGGCATTACGGAGACAGGGGATATTACCGGTTTCCAAACCGCGGAATTTAACGAGAACGGCGTTGCCGCGCTCGACGGTTTGGAAGGGGAATATCGCGTGACTTTGGGCAATCTACCCGAAGGGTATGCCTACAACCCGAATTTGTACGTGACGAACGGCGACAACCGCAATATTGAGATCGAGCTCTATCCGATTATTGAAGTCAAAAAATCGGGTAAGGATTTTTACGATAACGTTATCAATATCAGTCAGTTGGGCGTGTATCGCGTCACCCTGAAAAAGGCGTATCCGTTAAAGGAAGGGGTTTACTTCCAGTTCTCGATTCCAAGAGATGGGGGCGTGTACAGCGTGCAGTCGATTGTGGACGTTATGCAAAACACGATCAATCCGATTGCCGAGATTTATACGGGTTCTTCCGCGTTCAAGACGTGGTCGCATACCTGCGATGACGGCGTAGAATTTGAGAACGGCTCTTACACAAAGAATTTCTACTTTGAAGGAAAAGCGTCGACCGATCAACAGGGTTTTGCGATTATACCCTTTGCCGTTCGCGCAACGACCAACGGCATCAGTTTCCCGATCACGGTGGATTTCTTGGTGTGGCGCAAAGACGATTTCCCTTCAACACACGTCGATGCGGAGCTGGTTTATGCAAAACAGCTTCCGTCGGAAAAAGCACCCGAGGGTGTGGGCACTTGGCGCGGAGCGGAAACGCTCGAAGGCGGACAATGGATGTTCAACGGTAAGAACTACGTCTATAACGAGGAGGACGGGTTTTACCACGTGGGGACGAAAGACGGTCCGTATCTCTACGTGAATATGGACGTTCCCGATCGGTTTATCCCCGAATATACGCCGCCTGGGGCAACGACGGGCATTCCCGTATCGTTCACAACGATTGAGAATATCGCGCCTGTGGCGTATTTGCGTGTGGCGCAGCTCGATCACGAAACGGGCGAACGCACGGGGAAAATGATCCATTACAAGCCGATGATCGAACAGCAATACAAATCCGTTTGCAATAGCGACGGCAGATGCTTGGTCACGGAAGAGCTGCGGTGGTTCTTGCAGGAAATCTGCGAAAGCCAGCAATATTTCAACGACGGCTACGGCTGGATTGAATCGTACAGTTTGACGGTGTGCGGATACAGCGTTTCGGCACTCGAAGACGATCAATGGCTGTTTGCCTGCGGTTATTATTTTTGATTTTCATAATTGACATTTTGGAAAATAAATATTAAACTAGGAGGAGTTTATTATGAAAAAGAGTATCTCTTTGGCATTGACGGCGCTTATGGCGTTGTCGTTTGTGGGATGCGGCGGTGATGAGCATACGCATACGTATAGCGATGCATGGTCGCATAATGCAACGAAACATTGGCATGCAGCGACCTGTGGCGACGACCTCATCAAAGATGAAGGCGATCACACGGGTGGCACGGCTACCTGCACCGAGCAGGCAGAATGCGAAGTTTGTGGTGCGCCTTACGGTGAACTTTTGTCGCACGAGCTTGACGAATTAGGCGATTGCACCGTTTGCGGCGCGGACGTATCCGATCCCGACGTTAGCACGGTGGCAAAAGCACTCGAATTTGGCGTTTCGAGAGGGGACAAAGTCACGAGCGGTAAGATGGAACGTTATCTCAATTACTTCGGCACGGAATCGACAAACTACGTATATTACGAACTTAATCCGAACTATGCGTATATCCTTGAATACGCTTATGACGATTATGGCAACACGCTCAATGAGAAGTGGTTTGCTACGTATGGCGAAGATAAGATTCTCGGTTTGCAGAACGAAGGTTACGGCGTGAGCAAGTATAACTATGATATGAGCGTCGAAATGGTGAACGGTTATGCGTTCGAAACGTTGTTGGATTATGATAATACCTACTACGGCGTAGAAGAATTCGTGACGGCTCTCTACGGCTTGTCCGAAACGAAAGAAGAAATAATGGAAGACGGTTATTATGCGTTCCAGTTGACGAGCACGAACGATTCTAACTGGAAGAACGAAATTGCCGTTGCGTTTGCATTGAACGACAATTACATTATGAGCGAAGTATATATCAGCATCGATACGTATATGCCCGAAGGCTATGAAGAAGAAACGAATGTGCCTATCTATGCGGAAGATCCCGATCGTTCGTATGCGTTTGCAATTGAACAGATCTCCGGTGAATCGTTCAAACAGGCGTACGTACCTGAAGAATTGTTTGCTGCTTCGTACAAGCTGACGAATGCTGACGGCGAAGAAGTAAGCGAAATCGCGGCGACCGTTGGTACGGCGGAAATTCTGAACCTCGCGGATGTTCCCGAAGACGCAGATTTGACGTTGGATACTTTCAAGGCAGTTGTTGTTGACGCTGACGGTATAGAAACGGCAGATGTTAACGTTTACGTAAGCGCGTATTCCAAAGAAGTTTACGTGACGGCTAACGCGGCAGGCGAATACACCGTGACGCTTGAATCGGCGTTCGTGACGAAGACGATCAAAGTGACGGCTACCCTTCCCGCAACGACGGAAATCTATGCGTATGCAAACTATGGTCAAGCATCGACGGCGCAAATCTATGCCGACGCAGACTTCTCGTTCGAGGTTCGTGCAAACGAATATGCAGACGCGTCTGCAACGGTTGCGATTACCAACAAGCCCGAAACGAGCACGGCAGCTACGCTTACGGACGTAGAAGGCACGTACAAGTTCACGCCCGATGTTGCAGGCGAATACGTAATCACGATCACGTCCACTGTAGCGGCAGACGTTAGCAGCACGTTGACGATCACCGTTTTGGAAACGCCCGACATTGCGACGATTTTGAACGGCCAATTTATGAATGCAAATAACAGCGAAGAAGATAACCTGATGGTTATGATTATGTGGGATGCAAAGATCATCGTCGTTCAATATATCGCAAGTGTTTGGGATTGGGATGCGTACGATTACGTTGACGTAAATGAAGCCGAAACGCTTTCCTTCACGTATGACGAAAACACGAAAGAAATCGCTTTGACGCATCAGGCTGCTCCCGAAGGGTCGGACGTTGCATCGGTAGAAGGTGTTTTGAACAGCCTTAAGATCAATGCAGACTATACGATTTCGGTTGTGTATAACCACAACAACGGCATTAGCAAATTGGTTCCTTACGTTGAACCTACCGTTTACGACGAAGTTGCTGGTGAATATAGAAAGAACGAATATGACGACAACTATAATCTGGAGGGCAGATGGTTCCTTGGCTTGAATGCAGACGGTACGGGTGCGTTCTATTATCAGATTTTCGATCGCACTACCTATTCGTGGCTGACTAGCGAAAATATTATTGAATTTACGTACACTTGCTCCGATGATTATGCAATCGAAATCACCGTGACTAGCGGTGCGATAGACGGTTTCAACGTTGACACAGTAAACAGCTCCATCTATTTGGGTGAAGTAGAAGGGGAATATGGCGCAGCAACTGGTATTTCCTTCACGTTTGACGGTGGAACAATCGTTCTCGAAAAGAACTAACGAACAGCCTTGTTTTACAATCGTAAAATAAGCAAAAAAAGAGAGCCGACGGGGCAACCCGTCGGCTTTTCTATTTTATAAAAAAAGCATAGGAAATTTTAAAAAAGGTATTGCATTTTTGCGCCTTCTGTGATACAATAGACAGGATAATAAACGTTAGGAGAGAAAATTATGAAAACGAAGAAATGGCTTACGCTGACGGCGGCGATCGGTTTGACCTTTGGGGTAATGGCGTTCACTGCTTGCGGCGGCAAAGGAGATAACGGCAACAGCGCGTCTCCCGATCCTCAAATCTGTACCCTTACGATTGTTGATCAGGACGGTGACAAGGTGGAAGGGGTGACCTTTGACGTATTGCAGGGCGAAACTACGGTGGCAACGCTGGAAACGGATGAAAACGGTGTCGCTACGGTCGATGCGATACTGCCCGGCGAATATTCCGTGCGCTATACGGAGTTCCCCTCGACGTTCTACGACGTTGATCCCGAAACGGCAGGGATTCCTATTGTGACAAGGTTTACTGTGTCCGATACGGCTGCTGTTGTTACGTTGGTGGTATCCAACTGGGATTTTGGCACGTCGCTTAATCCTTATACTTGCTATTACGGCACGGATGAAGAAACGGGAGAACCGCACGACACTATGACCGTGCCCACGGTAAAGGCAAATTCAGACAATTATTACGTTATTTCGAGGTCGGCAGACCGTATCTTGTGTATTGGTCAAGCAGACGTGACGATCTTGTACAGCGGCACGTTTATCGACACGGACGGTCAGACGAAAACGTTTGACGAAACGCACAGTGCCGCGGACGGCGCGATCGAAATTCAGTTGCACGGCAAAGCAGGTGATTTTTACGACTGGGCAAAGATCCAAATCGTCAACGAAACGGACGCGGATATCGAGCTGGTGATGACGATGAAAGACGTGGCGGTTGAAGAGGGCGACGAGAGCACGGAAGAAGCGGTTTAAAAAGAAGAAAAACCGTTATAAATCAGGAAAAAAGGGAGTAATTCCTTTTTTATAAAAAATTATTTGAGGGGTGTTTCACAAATGAACAATTCTAATTTGGTGTATGGTGTCAAAGACAGACCCGGGCTGTGGAAAACGCTGATTTTTGCGTTCCAACAGGTGCTTGCGATCCTTGCGGCAACGATCGTCGTTCCCGTAATTATCAACGGCAATACCGGTTCGAATATGTCGCAGTCGGCGGCATTGGTTGGTGCGGGCTTGGGTACGCTCGTGTATCTGTGCTTTACGAAGTTCAAAAGTCCCGTATTTTTGGGCTCGTCCTTCGCGTTTATCGGCTCGATGTGCGCGGCGTTCGGCGGTGCAGGCGCGTATATGTGCCTTGGCTATCTCGGCTTGATCATCGGTGCTGCGTTTGCAGGCTTGGTGTACGTAATCATCGCACTTGCGGTTAAATTCCTGGGTGTAGGTTGGATTGACAAAATTATGCCTGCGTCCGTTATCGGTCCTACGGTTGCCGTTATCGGTCTTTCGTTGGCAGGCAACGCAGTGGGCGATATGGTAAAAGGTTCGATCTATGACGCGGCTAACGGCGTATATATTATGAATACGACGGGCGCTATCAGCTTGCTTTGTGCGCTCGTGACGCTCGCAACCGTTATCTTCTGCTCCGTTTACGGCAAGAAGATGATGAAAATGATCCCGTTCATTATCGGTATCGTAGCAGGCTATATCGTAGCAACGATCTTCACCGTAATCGGTGACGTTGCAAACAAACCCGAACTTATGGTTATCAATTTCGACCTGTTCAAAGATATGAAATGGTTGCCCGAATTCACGTTCGTAGAAGCGTTCGACGGCATCGGCAAAGTAGAAGGCTTTAAGTGGGGCTCGTTCATCACCAGCATTATCGTGGCATACGTGCCCGTAGCGTTCGTAGTATTTGCGGAACACCTTGCTGACCATAAGAACATTTCGTCCATCATCGGCGATGATCTTACCAAAGATCCTGGTCTTCACAGAACGTTGCTTGGCGACGGCGTAGGCTCGATGGTAGGTGCGTTCTTCGGCGGCTGCCCCAACACGACGTACGGCGAATCGGTTGGTTGCGTAGCAATCTCTGGCAATGCGTCCGTTGTGACGATCTTCACGGCGGCAATTATCTGTATCGTAGCGGCGTTCGTAGCGCCTTTCGTCACCTTCCTTGCAACGATTCCTTCGTGTGTAATGGGCGGCGTATGTATGGCATTGTACGGCTTTATCGCGGTATCGGGCTTGAAGATGATCCAGAAAGTCAACCTGAACAACAACGCAAACTTGTTCACGGTAGCTAGTATTTTGATTGCAGGTATCGGCGGTATGGCAATCAAGATCAAAGCGGTGACGATCACGGCGGTTGCTTGCGCGTTGATTTTGGGTATCCTTGTCAACCTGTTCACGTCGAAAGCTCCGAAAGATAACGACGAAGAATAATAGTAGGTAAAATGATGGAAAATTATAAAAACGTTCACATTTTGGATCATCCGTTGATCCGTCATAAGTTGGCGATTATCCGTAATAAAGATACGGACACCAAGCAATTCCGCGACATCGTAAAAGAGCTTGCTACGCTGATGGCGTACGAGAGCTTTAAGGACGTGCCCACGCAGGACGTTGAGGTGGAAACGCCACTCGAAAAGACGACGCAGACGGTCGTGAAAGAAAACTCGATTGCGATCGTGCCTATCCTTCGTGCAGGTCTTGGTATGGTGGACGGGATTCTCACCCTGTTCCCTGCGGCAAAGGTAGGGCATATCGGTCTGTATCGTGACGAAGAAACGTTAGAGCCGCAGGAATACTACTGCAAGCTCCCGACGAATATCGAACAAAAAGTCGTGATGGTGGTCGATCCTATGCTCGCGACGGGCGGTAGCGCATGTGACGCGATCAAAATGCTGAAAAAGCGCGGCTGCGACAAGATCAAACTGATGTCGATTATTGCAGCTCCCGAAGGCGTGAAAAAGGTCGCGGAGAACTATCCCGACGTGGAAGTGTTCGTGGCGATGCTCGATCGTGGTTTGAACGAACACGGCTATATCGTGCCTGGGCTTGGCGATGCAGGCGATAGAATTTTCGGTACGAAATAATTGAAAGGCGTAAAAAAAATCAGGGCGTTTCGCGCGCCCTGATTTTACGAGTTTTTTATGGAAAAATTACAGAAAAACTTGCATACAAAAGGAAATAATCACGTCAAAGTGCTCGCATACGCAGGACTGATTTTCGTCGTGCTCGTGTGGGGTAGCGTGCCGTTGTTTACAAACAAACTCATCACGAAAAACGGGCCGTATTCTGCGTCTATGTACAATGGGGCGAACGGGCTGATCGCGGCAATTGCGCTTTTGTGCATTTGCGCGCCGAAATTAAAGGAACTGCACAAGGGCTATTTTTTGCTCGCCGTGCCGACGGGATTCTTTAACGCAATCGCGTCGCTCTTGCAAAAAATCGGGCTGAAATACACTACGCCAGCGCAGTACGCGTTCTTGGAAAACCTGTCTTGCGTGGTTGTACCGATACTCCTGTTTTTCTTTGTTAAGAAAAAGCCGAGCTTTGCGACGATTACAGCCAGTCTTTTGTGCCTTATCGGCTCGTTTGTATTGAGCGGTATGGATTTCTCGGGCAAGAGCATTTCGTTTGGAATAGGGGAGCTTTTATGCGCGCTGGCAGGGCTTTGCTATGGCGTGAACATTGCGGCGACGGGCGCGTTCGCCAAGAAGATGAACGCAGGGCTGTACGTAATGATCCAGATGTGGGTGCAGACGATTGTGTCGTTTTTGATCGCGGTGTGTTTGCACAATATCCACATGGGCGGAGCGCCGATCGAACGGGTGATGTTTTCGTGGCAATGGCAGCACGTCTTGGGAATTTTTGCGTTGGCGCTGGGGAGCAGCACTCTTTGTTGGCTCATCCGCACCAGCGTAATGAAACATATCGACACGTCGGCGGTGGCGGTCATTATGCCCTGTTCGGCGGTGGTAGCAGGTGTTCTGTCGGTGATCTTCGGTACGGACGATCTGACGCTGAATTTGGTGTTGGGCGCAGCAATCAGCTTCGCAGCAGCGGTGCTGTCGGGCTTGGCAGACGTTTTGGAAGGTAAGAAAATGGCGAAGAGCGCCACGGCGGAAGAGCCAAAAGGAGAGTAAAATGAAATTACAATATTTCGGTACAGCGGCGGCAGAAGGGATTCCGGCTATATTTTGCGATTGTTCCGTGTGCCAAGAGGCACGCAAAAAGAAAGGTCGATATATCCGTACCCGTTCCCAAGCGATGATAGATGACAAACTGCTCGTCGATTTCAACGCCGACACGTATATGCATTCTTTGAAGTACGGAGTGAATCTTTCCGCACTTAAACATCTGTTTGTCACGCACGTGCACGAGGACCATTATTATCCTGCGGAGCTTTTGAATCGGCGCAAAGGATATTCGCCTATCCTGCGAAATAGGACCTTGACGGTGCACGGCTCGGAAGATTTGCCTTTGTTTGCAGAGCAGGAGTGGCAGGCGATTAGCGCGGACGGTAGCACGCTTGCCGAGCACAACCGCGTCGTGTTCGACGTTTTGCGCCCGTACGAGCGCACGGAGATTGACGGGTATTTTGTGACGGCGTTGCCTGCTGTGCACGGAACGCCCCACCCGTATCTGTACATTTTTGAAAAGGACGGCAAAACGCTGTTCTATCGCAACGATAGCGGATATTTAACGGAAGAACATTTTGCATATCTGCGTGAAAAGGGGATACGCTTTGATTTGGTCTCCTACGAGTGTACGTGGGGGGACGAAGACGCAGGTGGCGCGGCAAAATACCATTTGGGTTTACCGAACGCGATTATAGAGCGTCAACGGTTTATCGAAAACGGCAATTATAAAGACGGAACGATCAGTGTGATCACACATTTTTCGCACAATATTCGCGGAGCAGGCTACGGCAATATGAAAAAAGCCGCAAAGAAACACGGTTTTGTGCTTGCCTACGACGGTATGAAAATTGAATTTTAATATTTATGGTAATACGCAAAAGGGGGAAATCATTATGAGCAACACCGATAGATTTGTCGCAAAAAAATGGGGCGTAATGTGCCATTTATTGCACTCTGTACAAAACAATCCCGATTTGCCGTCCAACGAAGGGGTTGGACAAACGCCTTGGGACGAATTCATTTCGCAAATCGACGTGCAAAACATGGCAAAAGAATTGTCGGAAATGGGCGCTGGGTACTTGCTGTTGACCATAATGCAAGGCAATCCGTATATGATTGCGCCCAACGCAACGTATGACAAAATCGTAGGCTCTGAGCCTGGAAAATATTGCAGTACGCGCGATTTGGTTTTGGATTTGAGCGGAGAACTGAAAAAATACGATATCGATTTATTCTTGTATTATACGGGGGACGGTCCGCACAAAGACGTTCAGACGGGCAACGCCATGGGCTTTCAGGACAGATATAACGAAGCGCCTGTGTCCGAAAAGTTTTTGAAAAACTGGTCGTCGGTGTTGAAAGAATACGCGGAAAGGTATAAGGACGTAGTCAAAGGTTGGTGGATAGACGGCTGTTATGACGATTTTGGTTATAACAACGATAATTTAAGATATTATTACGACGTATTGAAAAACGTCAACCCCGATTGGATTGTTGCGTTTAACGACGGTTATGCCGTGGTACAGGCGTGGAAAAAAGATGAATGGGCGTACGACTCCAAAAACGACGAATTGCAAAAAATTCCCGTTTCCTTGCAAAAACGTTTTGTCGACGAAGAGTATCTTGCGGGCGAGGCGATTGATTTTAACGTCTACCCCGAAGGGCGTTATGTGGAAGGAGCGCAATGGCACGTATTATCCCATCTTGGCAGTCGCGACGGTCTGTGGGGCGGCTGGGGCGGCGTAGACGTCAGATACACAAAAGCCTACCTTACCAAATATTTGAAAGCTGTTTGGGAAAAGGAGGGCGTCGTTACCATTGACATGGGCTTAAAACGTTCGGGCAAGTTCTACGAAGAACAGAAAGCGTTTATAATCGACGTTATGTCGGAAGTAAATAAATAGATTTTTAACATATAACAAAACGCACACCATACAAGGTGTGCGTTTTGTTGTGTGCCTTAACCAACCAAAATCGAAGTTTTTGATTTTGTGTTTTACAAATATTTCTTTATTTCATCGCACATACGGTCATACGTCGCCAATGCATTTCTTCGTCCGCTTTGCACGTATTCACGGCTACGCTGCGCGTCGGTGACCATTTCTAATACCACTTTCGGGAACTTTTCGCGC
>JAFTSO010000041.1 GCA_017467265.1 Clostridia bacterium | reverse complement strand
ATCTGTTCGTCCGTTTTTCCAAATCGGCGGGTGCGATGGGAAAATTCCACAATCGCCTTATCCAGCTCCTTATCCGAAAAATCGGGGAACATTTTGTCCGAAAAATACAGCTCGGCATACGCCGCCTGATAGAGCAAAAAGTTAGAAAGCCGCACTTCCTTGCCCGTACGGATAATCAAATCGGGATCGGGCACTTCGCCTGTATAGAGCAGCTTTGCAAAGCTCTCTTCCGTGACCTTTTCGCCCTTTTCCACCGCCGCGTTGACCGCGTGCACGATCTCATCACGCGAACCGTACGCCACCGCTACGTTGATACCCTTGCCCTCAAAATGTGCCGTTTCCGCTTCCGATTGCCGCAAAATTTTTTGCACGTCGTCGGGCAAAAGGGAAATGTCGCCGACCGAACGCAGGCGCACTCCGCGCGCGCACACGCGCGCCATATATTCTTTAAAATGGTTGCGGAACAGGTTAAACAGCCCTTCCAGCTCTTCCTGCGGACGTTTCAAATTTTCGGTAGATAACGCGTACACGGTGATATATTCCACGCCCAACGCAAAGGCGCGCTCCATCAGCCCGATCATGCGTTCCATACCCTGTTTATGCCCAAAGGAGCGGGGCATCAAACGTTTTTTCGCCCAACGCCCGTTGCCGTCCATAATAATCGCTATGTGACGGGGAATTTTGGTGTCCTTTGTTATTTTATTCTTCCGTAGTCCCACAATAGACCTCCCAAAGACCACTTCTCAAACAAAATCTTGGCGCGCAAGACGCGCGGAAAGAAAGCCTATCGCCTATTAAACGGACATGAGCTCCTTTTCTTTTGCGGAAATGATCGTTTCCAGCTTGGACATGTGCCCCGAAACCGCCTTTTCTACGTCCGCCTCGTAGCCGCTTGCCTCGTCCTCGGAGATCTCTTTCGCCGTCTTTGCCTTTTTGATTACGTCCATCGCGTCGCGGCGGTGATTACGGATTGCAACCTTGGATTCTTCGCCCATCTTCTTCGCCTGTTTTACAAGCTCGCGACGGCGTTCTTCCGTCATATCGGGGAATACCAAACGGATCACGTTGCCGTCGTTGGAGGGGTTCAAGCCGATATTCGATTGCAAAATCGCCTTTTCCACCGCTTTCAAAAGAGATTTATCCCAAAGGCTGATCTGCAAGCATTTTGCGTCCAACGCGGAAACGTTGCCAAGCTCCACGAGCTTGCTCATGCCGCCGTACGCCTCTACTTCAAGGCGATCGAGGATGCGGGGATTTGCTCTACCCGTACGAATCGCGCCGTAATCTCTTTCCAAGGCGTTGATCGTATTTTCGCACTTTTCTTCCAGCTCTAACATCATCTCTTCAATCTTTTCGTTTTCAATCATAATTCTTCTCCTTTTGGATTTTTTATCGTATTTACAAAATCATCGTGCCTAACGTTTCACCGCAAACCGCGCGCACGATCGAATTTTCTTCGTTCAAGCCGAACGCCAAGGTGGGAACGTCGTTTTCCATACACATCGTCGCCGCCGTGAAATCGATGACCTTCAAGCCGCGGTTGATAATGTCCGCGTATTTAAGCGATTCGTATTTCTTTGCGGCAGGGTTGGTTTTGGGGTCGGAATCGTAAATGCCGTCCACGTTCTTTGCCATCAGCAAAATGTCCGCGCCGATCTCGCACGCACGAAGCGCCGCCGCCGTGTCCGTCGAGCAATAGGGGTTACCCGTGCCGCAGGCAAAAATAACGATCCTGCCCTGTTCAAAATGCCGCAACGCCTTGCGCAGAATAAAGGGCTCTGCCAAGGACACCATGCTCAGCGCCGTCTGCACGCGTACGGGCACGCCACGCTGTTCGATTGCGTCCATCATCGCAAGCGAGTTCATGACCGTTGCCAGCATGCCCATATGGTCTGCCGTCGTGCGGTCCATGTTCGTACCCTGTCTGCCCCGCCAGAAGTTACCGCCGCCGATTACCAGCCCGACCTGTACGCCCATGTTATGGAGCTGTACGATTTGATCGACAACGGGCGCGATGACCTCGTGGTTCAAACCAAAACGCTGATCGCCGGCAAGAGCCTCGCCTGAAAGTTTCAACAAAATTCTTTTGTATTTAGGCTGCATGGATAGATTTTCCTCCTTATAAAAAGCCGTAATATGCTATCTTAGATATTATACCATACTTTTGCAAAGAAAGCTATACTATTTACAAAAAAAGTCAGCAAAATTGAAGAAATTTTTTGCAAGCGGAGAGCCTCCGCCGCCAAACCTTACCATCTTGCCGTCCGTGTGTGTAGTAAGCCCACATTCGTTTGAGCGACATATCGACCGAATGTCATCGCGAGCGGTTTTGCGAGATTGCCGCACTTCGTTCGCAATGACCCAGCCGCAAAACCGCGTGGCGATCTCGGCTATGATCAATACGGGATTGCCGCGGTCGCTTACGCTCCCTCGCAATGACGGCGTAGTGTTCCACACAAAAAACACCCGACTGCTTTTCACAATCGGGTGTTCGTTTTTATTTCGCAAAAATTTAGTTCTTCATAGCCGCAACTTGCTTTGCTACTTCTTCGCTAAGATCTTCGCTCTTCTTTTCAAGACCTTCGCCCATTACGAAGAATGCGAATTTGTTGATCGACGTGTTTGCGCCGCTCAAAAGCTCTGCGATCTTCTTGGAATCGTCTTTGATGAAAGCCTGTTCAACAAGACAGTTTTCTTCGTAGAATTTCTTAATTCTACCCATAACCATCTTTTCAGCGATCGCTTCGGGCTTGCCTTCGTTCATCGCCTGCTGTTTCAAAACTTCCTTTTCCTTTTCCACAACGTCTGCGGAAACCTCGTCCTTGGTAAGGTATGCGGGCTTCGTGAACGCGATCTGCAACGTTACGTCGTGCGCCGCTTCCTTTGCCGCCGCCGTAGCTTCGCCGTTCATGTCAAGCATAACGCCCAGCTTGCCGCCGAGGTGGATATAGCTTTCCAAGAAACCTGCGCTTTCATAGCGAACAAATCTTCTAACCGCGATCTTTTCACCGATAACCGCGATTTTGCCCTTCAAATATTCTTCTACGGAGCTGCCGTCTGCTACCGTGTAGCCAAGCAACGTTTCTACGTCTGCGGGGTTGCATTTTACAACGACCTTTGCACATTCGTTTGCGATTTCAAGGAACTGAGGGTTCTTCGCAACGAAGTCGGATTCGCAGTTGAGTTCGATCAAAACGCCTACGTTGCCTTCAACGTAGCAAGCAACGATACCTTCCGCAGCGATACGGGACGCTTTCTTGTCAGCCTTTGCGATACCTCTTTCACGAAGAAGGTCAGCCGCTTTGTTCATATCGCCGTCAGCGTCGGTAAGTGCCTTTTTGCAGTCCATAACGCCTGCGCCCGTCTTTTCGCGGAGCGCCATTACGTCTTTTGCCGAAATTGCCATAATTAT
>JAFTSO010000040.1 GCA_017467265.1 Clostridia bacterium | reverse complement strand
GCAGGTCACTTCGTACGGATCGTTGATATCGCCGTTGAAGTTGTAATTGTTCGCGCTGCACCCACCCGAGCAGATGAATTTTGCAAAGCAATTCTCGCATTTTTTACGGGTGAACAGGCAGGAATTTTTGAACAGCTCGCGCGTGTCGTCACGCGTGATCCCCTCGAAAACGCTGCCCATACGGAATTTTTCGTTGCCTGCGAACTGGTGGCAGGGATACAGATCGCCGTTGGGCGTCACTGAAAAATACTCGTTGCCTGCACCGCACGCCGAAACGCGTTTGGAAAGGCACGGTCCGCCTTCCAAATCAATATTGAAATGGAAGAAATTAAACCCTTCGCCCTTTTTGTGCCGCTCTAAATACGCCTCGCAAAGATTTTCATATTCCGCATTGATCGTGGGAATATGCTCCTTTTTGATCTGCAAATCGTCAATATCCGTCACGACAGGCTCCATTGAGATGGAATCTACGCCTTGATCGGCAATAAACAAAACGTCCTTTGCAAAGTCGAGATTTTTCGCCGTGAACGTACCGCGCACGTAGTAGCTCTTCGTGCCGCGCAAGGAAATGAATTTTTTGATTTTATCAATGATCAAATCGAACGTACCCTTGCCGTTGATCGTGGTACGTATGGCGTCGTGCACCTCTTTTCTGCCGTCCAAGGACAATACGACGTTCTCCATTTCGTCGTTGAAAAACGCTATCGTTTCGTCGTCCAAAAGAAGTGCGTTCGTCGTCGTGGTGAACAAGAATTTTTTGCCTACCTTCGCCCCTTCTTCCTTGGCATAGTACACCGTCTTTTTCAAAACGTCGAGGTTCATCAAAGGCTCGCCGCCGAAAAAGTCCATCTCTAACACCTTGCGCTTTCCGCTGTTTTTGATGAGAAAATCGACCGCTGCCTTTGCCGTTTCAAAGGACATACTCTCGCGCTTGGAGTGGTACGCCCCCTCGTCCGCAAAGCAATAGCGGCAACGGAAATTACAATCGTGGCAAATGTGAATACAGAGCGCCTTCACTTCGCTACTCTTGACGGGATATGCCTTCACTTCGTCCTTAAAGAGCAAGCCCTGCTCTTTCAAGCCTTCCACGTCCGAAACGATCTCGGCGATCTGTTCGTCCGTGATATAGGTAATATCGACGGCTTGTCCTTCTTCTTTCGCTTTCAAATAGTCGGCGGTGGGCTGATCGCACTCGTGCAGAGCGCCGCTGCCCACGTCATAAATGTAATTTTTATCTCGGTAATTAAATACGTGTATCACGGTATCTTTTTCCTTTTGGGTTAAAACTTTCTAAACTCGGTTAAAAACGGCGTACTGAACCAATACGCCGTTTTTTGCGATTATTTCCTACGCTTGGCGGCAATCGCCGCGCTGTGCCAAAGAATTATTTGCGTTCGATCTTTTCTTCGCGCGTGATTCTTTCGCAGGACTGGTTGCCTACCGTGCAGCTCGTCTTGCAAGCGGACTGACAGGTGCTTCTGCACTCGCCGCAAGCGGTCACTTTCTTATCTGCGGGTTTTGCGATCGTCTTAATCATAACGTCCTCCTAAATCGTGTTGTGATTTTTGATACGTCTATTATAATACACTTTTTCATAAATTGCAAGTAGTTTTTTCTACTTTTTTCCGCTTTTCGCGCGCGCAGAGTATTTTTTTATTTTTATGCGCGCACGAGCGCGCCGATCACCGCCGTAAATTCACCCCCAACACGCCGCCGATCACGCCGCCAAGCGCCGTCAATACCAGCTCTGCCAAGCACAGCGGCGAGAGCAAAAACGTACCCCCGACCGCGGAAAACGTCACGTACGAGAGCGCAAAAAACAGGACGCCGAGCACCAGCCCCTTGCACCAGCCCCTTTCGCCGCGAATAAAAAACAATGCACCTAAAAACGCCGCCAGCACCTTGACCGTCTGATTGACGGGATATACCGCCCTATCCGGCACGGGCGCAACGCGGAGCACTACCGCAAAGAAAATAGAAAACAACACGGAGATCAGCAGTGCCGCCAATACCCCTTTGATCACGGCAAACGTACCGCCGTACATACTTTCGTTTCGCATATAAAAACACCTCCGCTGTTATCGTATGCGAAGGTGTTTTCCGTTTAGAACTTTTTCTGTTTTTCCATAGGACGGGTCTTATTTATCCGCCTTTTCGTCCGTCGTTTCTTCTGCAACGGGTTCAAATTCAGGAGCGGCATCTTCCGCTTCTTCCGCCGCCAGCTCTTCTTTCGTTGCCATTACGGGGTCGATGATACGCGCGATCGCGTTTCTATCAAAGCAAATGTACGTCTTGCCAAAGCCTGCTGCGCCCGTTTCCAAAATGAACGTGCCTTCCTTTTTGTTCATCTGCACGATCGTACCGAAAATGCCGCCGATCGTTTCGATTTCCGTACCAGCTTTGAGCGAGCTGATTTTTTCCGCCGTTTCTTCCTGCTGCTTTCTGCGCTTGCGCGAGCTCCATACCATACCCAAAATGAGCAATACAAAGAAACCGCCTACCAAGAGCAGCATACCGTATTTATCCCAGAACGAAAGGTTTTGAGGTGCGCCGCTGCTCGTCAAGCTGTCCACGGCGCTCTCTGCCGCCGACAATAAATTCGTCAAAAACATAATTTCTTCTCCTCCGCGCTCTATCGCGCGTTTTTTTTAATTGCGTATTCTATGATACCCTTTTTTACACTTTTTGGCAAGCGTTTTTTTACAGATTTTTCCGCTTTTTACAATTTTCACGGAAAATTCATATACTTAACAAACTTTTTCGCTACACGCGTACCGTGTCCTTACCATTTACCCTCGCCGCCGTATTTGCGGTAAAATTCCTGCGTGTATTCCTTGACGTATCCACCCAAAATAGAATTTCGCAAGCCTTTCATCAGCTTGTGCAAAAACGTGATATTGTGCAAGCTCAAAAGCATCGCGCCATACATTTCGTTCGTGTTGATCAGGTGGCGCAGGTATGCCTTTGTGTAGTTCTTACAGCAGTAGCAATCGCACTCTTCGTCGAGCGGCGTAAAACCTTCTTTGTACTTCCCGTTTCGCACGACCACCCTGCCGTGGGACGTCATCGCCGTACCGTTACGGGCAATACGTGTCGCGAGTACGCAGTCGAACATATCGATGCCGCGCAGCGTGCCTTCGATCAGACAGTCGGGCGAACCTACCCCCATCAAATAACGGGGCACGTCCGTGGGGAGCAGCGGTTGAAGATGATCGAGCATTTCGTACATAATCGGCTTTGGTTCGCCGACGGAAAGCCCACCGATGGCGATACCGTGCTTTACGAACGGCAACGTACGGCGCAAGCTCTCGCTGCGCAAATCTTTGTACATATTCCCCTGCACGATAGGAAAAAGTGCCTGCTCGGGCTTGTCGTGGAATTTATAGCAGCGTTCCAGCCACGCCGCGGTGCGTTTCATCGCCGCCTCCGCTTGGGCGTGGTTATACCCGTACTCACTGCACTCGTCGAACGCCATTATAATATCCGCACCGAGATTTTGCTCCACCAGCATCGCCTTTTCGGGCGTAAAGAAATGCTTGCTGCCGTCGATGTTAGACGAGAACTGCACCCCCTCGTCGGTGATTTTGTTGAGCTTACCCAGCGAAAACACCTGAAATCCGCCGCTATCCGTCAGAATCGGCCTGTCCCAGTTCATAAACTTGTGCAAGCCACCCGCCTTTTTGACGATGTCGTCGCCCGGGCGCATATACAGGTGATAGGTGTTGGACAAAATAATCTGCGAGCCAGCCTCTTTGAGATCGCGCGGAAACACTCCTTTCACCGTTGCCTGCGTGCCGACGGGCATATACACGGGCGTTTCTATATCGCCGTGCGGCGTGTGCAAAATCCCTGCACGCGCCCCCGTTTCTTCGTCCGTCTTGATCACTTCAAAGGAAAAATATTCGTTATTCAAGGTACATACCTGCCCTTTTTCTTCTTTTCGCCTGTTATTATACCATATTTTTTTCGGAAAGGCAAGCAACAAAACACTCTTTGTTTGCGATTACTCGATTTCTCCCGTTTTTATTTTTTTATGCAGTATATTCGCAAATTTTATACATTTATGCAATTTATTCTCAAGAAAAATATAAATTTTTTTGATTTTGATTGAAAAACGGTTGACATATTCTTTCATACATTATAAAATAAGCAGACGAAATGAAAAAAACAAAACGTTATCAAAAGGAGATTAACATTATGAGCATTAAGAAAGTTTTGGCATGCACTTTGGCAGCGACGGCAGCGTTCGCAGCGATGAGTTTTTCGAGCTGCGGTAAGGATGACGCAAAATACGTTGCAACGGCAATCGAATCGGAAGACAACGAACAATACGGACTTGCGATCGGTAAAAATTCGACCAACAAAGAAGCGATTTTGTCGGCGATGAACGCCGTAATTGCAGAGATCGATATCGCAACGATCATCAGCTACTACGACGCGATCGATTCGGACACCACCCCTACCGTCACGTTGGAATTCCCCGACCTTTCCGACAATACCGCAGGTACGTTGCAGGTTTACACCAACGCAGAATTCCCTCCCTTTGAATTCCGTGACAATGACAACAACGTTGTAGGTGCGGATATGTACATTATGCAGCTCGTTGCAGAAGAAATGAATATGCAAGTCAGTTTCCACGACGTAGCGTTCAACTCTATCGTTGCAAAGCTCGCCGTTGAGGACAACGCACTCGGTGCGGCAGGCATGACGATTTACGACGAGCCCAAAGAATTCGTTGATTTCTCCGATCCCTATTTCTCCACCGTTCAATGCATCATCAGCAAGGAAGATCAGGCATACAGCACCCTTGACCAGCTGGCAGGCAAGAAAATCGGCGTGCAGAAAGGTACGACGGGACATATTATGATCGAAGACGCTATCAACAGCGGTGTATTGAAGGATACGGGCGCACAGGTTATCCCCTATGACGACGGTCCTCTTGCTTACAGCGCATTAAAAGCTGGCAAATGCGACGTTGTCGTAATCGACGAATTGCCCGCGAAAAAACTTGCAAGATAATCCATCATTGCATTTGTACGATAGCAGAGCCGTTTTTCGGTTCTGCTTTTGTATGTAAAAGGAGATTGTATGTGGAAAAATTTTAGAATTGCACTAAAAGGCAACCGTTGGAAATGGTATTTTGAAGGGTTGCAAACGACCTTGACCATTTCCTTAGGCGCTATTTTAGTCGGCTGCGTAATCGGTATTATCGTTGCGCTGATTAAATATACGAACAAAAAATACGGCAAATTGAAAATTGCGCGCCGAATCTGTGACGTCTATATCACGATCTTTCGCGGCACGCCCGTCTACGTCCAAATGCTGCTGATGTGGCTGGTTATTCTCGTTTCGCTCTCCGATATGACGATCGCCATTTTGACCTTCGGTATCAATTCGGGCGCGTACGTAGCCGAAATTATCCGCGGCGGCTTGGAGAGCATTGACGACGGACAATTAGAGGCAGGCAGTTCCTTGGGGTTGAGCAAATTGCAGGTGTTATGGCATATCGTTTTACCGCAGGCAATTCGACGTGCACTCCCCCCGTTCTGCAACGAGTTTATTGCCTTAATCAAAGAAACCTCTATCATCGGTACGATTGGCGTTATGGATTTAACAAAGGTGGCAGATAATATCATCGGCAGAACACGCGAACCGTTTGCTCCGTATATCATCGTCGCCGTTATGTACTTGGTCGTGGTGCTGATTTTGACTTTCCTGCTGCGATTACTCGAAAAGAAACTTTCAAGGAGTGACAAATAATATGGAACAGCAAGAAAAAAACACCGTCCTTTCTGTAAAAAATCTGCATAAATATTTCGGCAAATTAGAGGTTCTCAAAGGCGTGGATATCGATATCCACAAAGGGGACGTGGTGGCGGTCATCGGCCCGTCGGGGTGCGGCAAGTCCACCTTTCTTCGCTGTCTGAACAGGCTCGAAGAACCCACCTCGGGACGCATCGAATTCAACGGCGAAACTGTGTTCAAAAAGGAGCGCAGAGAGTGGAAAGCCGCTTGGAAAGCTCTGCAAGCGAAAAAAGGCACGGACGAATACGACCAAACGGCTGTCAACGAAGCCAAACTCGCCTACCAAGAACTGCGTAAAAAGGAAAAGGCGACGGAAAAATCCATACAAAAAAATTTGGATAAGCACCGTCAAAAGATCGGCATGGTGTTCCAGCAGTTCAACCTGTTCCCCCACCTGACGATTTTGCAAAATATCACGCTCGCGCCTGTAAAACTCAAGCTCAAGAGCAAGGAAGAAGCCGAGCAAACCGCGATGGACCTACTCAAACGCATCGGGTTGGAAGACAAGGCGAACGTGTATCCGTCCACCCTTTCGGGCGGTCAAAAACAGCGTATTGCGATCGTGCGCGCCCTCGCTATGTCCCCCGACGTAATGCTCTTTGACGAGCCGACGTCCGCGCTCGATCCTGAAATGGTCGGCGAAGTGTTAAAGGTTATGACGGAGCTCGCCAACGAGGGTATGACGATGGTCGTCGTCACGCACGAAATGGGCTTTGCCAAGGAAGTGGCAAACCGCGTAATCTTTATGAATGAGGGCGTAATCAAAGAAGAAAATACCCCCAAGGAATTTTTCGAAAATCCGCAGGACGAACGTCTGAAAGATTTCCTATCCAAAGTGTTAATGTAATTGCACAAATGCAAACAAAAAGCAAGGCAAATCGCCTTGCTTTTTTATTTTTCAACAATCTAAAACATCAAAACGGCGGAGATGCGAGCAGTTCAAGACGCCGCGAGGAAGCGTACCGATTAGTACGTGACCGAGCGGCAACGCTGAAATACGACGCATATACGTCGTTTTATTCAAGCTCAAACGCGCCTGTGTATAACTGATAATACGTCCCTTTCTGTTCAAGCAGCTGGTCGTGCGTGCCACGCTCGATAATTTTGCCGTGATCCAAAACCATAATCGCGTTGGAGTTGCGTACGGTGGACAAACGGTGCGCGATGACGAATACCGTTCTGCCGTGCATCAGTTTATCCATACCGTCGTTGACGAGTGCCTCGGTACGGGTATCGATAGAGGAAGTCGCTTCGTCCAAAATCATTGCGGGCGCGTCCGCAACCGCCGCGCGCGCGATCGACAGGAGCTGTCTTTGCCCCTGCGACAGGTTCGCGCCGTTGTTCGTCAGCATCGTATTATACCCGTCGGGCAAACGGCAAATAAAATCGTCCGCATTGGCGAGCTTTGCCGCCGCGATACACTCTTCGTCCGTCGCATCCAAACGCCCGTAGCGGATATTCTCCATCACCGTACCCGTGAACAGGTTGGTATCCTGCAAAACAATCCCCAGCGATTTACGCAAATCCGCTTTGCAAATTTTATTGATATTGATACCGTCATAGCGGATTTTGCCGTCGGCGATATCGTAGAAACGGTTGATCAAGTTGGTAATCGTCGTTTTGCCAGCACCCGTTGCGCCAACGAACGCGATCTTTTGTCCCGGCTTTGCATACAGCGTGACGTCCGTGAGTACCTGCTTTTCAGGCACGTAGGAGAAATCGACCATATCCATCACGATATCCCCTTTCAGCTCGGTATACGTCGTCGTGTTATCCGCCTTGTGATAATGTTTCCAAGCCCACAAACCCGTGCGTTCCGACGTCTCGACGAGTGCCCCGTCGCCGTCGTATTTCGCGTTCACCAAGGTCACGTACCCCTCGTCTTTCTCGGGTTCTTCGTCCATCAGCGTAAATACGCGGCTCGCGCCTGCCAAGCCCATCGCAATCATTGATACCTGCTGCGAAGTCTGGTTAACAATCTGCGTAAAGTGTCTAGACATACCCAAAAACGCCACGATCACGCCGATCCCGAGCAGCGCGCCGTCGTTAAAGAGCAGCGTACCAAGGCTGACGTTCTTTGTGCCGAGCGCAAACAGAGCGCCGCCCACGATCGCAATCAATACGTACGTAATATTGCCGATATTGCCAAGGATAGGCCCTAACACGTTGCCGTACATATGCGCGCGCTCGCTGTCCTTAAAGAGCTGCTGATTGAGCTTTTCAAAATCTTCCTTCGCCCGTTCTTCGTGCGTGAAAACTTTGACGACCTTCTGCCCTTTCATCATCTCTTCCATAAAGCCCTCTTCTTGGGCAAGGGACGTCTGCTGGGCTACCATATATTTCGCGCTGCCGCCGCCGATCTTTTTCACAACGAACGTCATCGCAAACGTCGATACCATCACCACCAAAAACAGCCAAAAACTGTATCGCAGCATCAAAAATACCGTCGCCACCAGCGTGAGCGAGCTACTGAGCACCGTCGGTAAACTCTGTCCGATAAGCTGACGGGTGGCGTCCGTATCGTTGGTGTACGTACTCATAATATCGCCGTGCGCGTGCGTATCAAAGTATTTGATCGGCAATTTTTGCATTTTCGCAAACATATCGGTACGCAAATGGTACAGCATACCTTGTGTGACCGTCGCCATAATCCGCGTATACGTGAACGACGCCAAAATGACCGCGCCGTACACCGTAATCATCATAATAACCAAATCTATCAATCGGTTTTGAAGTAGGAGCGTCCAACCTGTTCCGTCTTTCCCAATTGCAGGCGTAATAACTTCATCCACGACCGACGCCATAAAGATAGACGAAACCAAACTGCCGATCGAGCTGATTGCAATGCAAAGCAAAGCGAAAATCATACGCCACTTATAATAGCGGAACACCGTTTTCAACAGGCGTTTAAGCGTGCCCTTTTTAATCATACCCTTGGGTACGGGCATACCTCGACCGCGCATAGGGCCTTTGGGCATAACGGGTTTTCTTGTCGTCGCTTGTGCCATTACAAGTCACCCCCTTCTTCGCTTTCCTTTCCCTTGGTTTGCGCTTCGTAAATTTCACGGTAAATTTCGCTGCCTTGCATCAGTTCGCTATGGTTGCCGCAGGCAACGATTTTGCCGCCGTCGAGGAGCAGAATTTTATCCGCGTTTTCCACGGACGCAACACGCTGCGCGATGATGATTTTCGTCGTGTTGGGGATTTCCTGTGCGAACGCGTGACGGATCAGCGCGTCCGTCTTAGTATCCACCGCCGACGTCGAATCGTCCAAAATCAATACTTTGGGTTTGCGGAGCAAAGCTCTCGCGATACAAAGCCGCTGCTTTTGACCGCCCGAAACGTTCGTGCCGCCTGCCTCGATATAGGTATCATACCCATCGGGGAAAGAGCGGATAAATTCGTCCGCCTGCGCCAGCTTACAAACGCGCTCGATTTCTTCGTCCGTCGCGTTCTCGTCCCCCCAACGCAGGTTTTCTTTAATCGTACCCGAAAAGAGCACGTTCTTTTGCAAAACGATGGAAACTTCGCGGCGCAAGGTATCCAGATCGTAGTCCTTTACGTTCACGCCGCCGACGTACACTTCCCCTTCCGTCGCGTCGTACAGACGGGGTATGAGCTGAATCAGCGTGGTCTTGGACGAGCCCGTGCCACCCAAAATCCCCACCGTTTCGCCCGATTTGATCTCTAAATCGATGTCCGAAAGGGCAAACTTCGCCGCCTTGGCGGAATACTTAAAATTAACGTTTTCAAAACGGATCGAGCCGTCTTTGACCTCCGTAATTCCATTTTCGGGGCTGACAATATCCGATTCTTCGTTGAGCACTTCCGCAATACGGCGCGCCGATTCGATGGACATCGACAGCATTACGAAGATCATCGAAAACATCATCAGGCACGAGAGCATCTGTATCCCGTACGAAATGAGCGCGGAGAGCTGTCCCGCTTCAAACCCCTTATACGCAGCCCAATGCGTTTTGTCCACAATCGCATACACCGAGAAGAACGCGATTAACGTCGCCGCTACGTTGATAAAGAACGTCATAATCGGGTTGTTGAGTGCGAGAATTTTTTCCGCTTTGGTAAAGTCGTTCCGCACTTCCCCTGCAGCCTTTTGGAATTTTTCCGTTTCGTACTCTTCGCGTACGAACGATTTGACCACGCGGATACCGCCCACGTTTTCTTGCACGGAGTTGTTCAGCGCGTCGTATTTTTTGAAAATTTTCCTGAAAAACGGCATTACGTACCGCATTATCGAGAACAAAATCACTGCCAACAGGGGCACAATCGCCACGAAAATCCACGCAAGCTTTGGATTGATGACAAAGCTCATAATGATCGCAAACAGAAATTGCAACGGCACGCGGATAACGATACGCAGGCACATCTGGTACGATTGCTGCACGTTCGTCACGTCCATCGTCACGCGCGTGACGAGCGACGACGTGGAGAATTTATCCACGTTCGAAAAGGAAAATTTTTGCACTTTGTAGAACAAATCGTGACGCAAGTTCGCAGCGAAACCGCAGCTTGCCGTCGCGGCAAACCGCCCTGCCATTACGCCGCTAAACATCGACAGCATCGCTAAAATTACCATGATACCGCCGTAGGTCAAAATGCGTTGCATCGCTTGGGTGGACGTGATCCCGTCCACGTTGATTTTGGCGATCATCCTCGCCATAAAAAACGGTATCAAACACTCACAAAACGCCTCGACCGCCATAAAGATCGGGGTGATAAGCGACGGTTTTTTATACTGCCGCACACTCTTGATCAGCGTGCGTACCATTCCCGTTTTTTTCGTTTTTTCTCTCGACATTTTTTCGTTTACCTTCTTTGTTAGCCTATCAACGATATCATTTTATTCCTTTTTAGGAATAAAGTCAACTGTTCAAAAAAGAAATTTCCGTGCTTTCACGGAAATTTCATCTTTTATATTTTTCTTTCACTCTTGCAGGTCAGATATATGATCTGATAGCGCTTGGAGAGTTCTTTGACGAGCGCCTTTGCTCTCTCCGTTTTTTTATCGTCTAAATTGACAAACGGATCGTCAAATATAAGCACAGGCGGCTGCTTTTGAAAGATCGCGTCCGCGAGCGCGACGCGCGTACACAGCCCCACCAGCTCTTTCGAGCCCACGCTGTAATACCCCAAGGGACGGTATGCGCCGAACGCCTCGTACACGGGCGTACCGTCCGCGGCAAAACGCAGGTTCTCCGCACCGCCGAGCACCCCCAAATAATGACGACACCCCTTTTCTACGGGATCGAGATAGCGCAACGCCATATTTTCTTTCGCTCTCAGCAAAATTGTGCGCGCTGCCAAAATCGCAGCGTGCCGTTTTTCCAGCCGCGCTTTTTCTTCCGTCAACATATTCTCTTCAGCAACGAGCGCCGCTCTGTCCAGCCGCCGTACCAGATTTTCCGCGTCGGCGATTTGTTCGCTCCGCTGCCCCGTCAACTCTTCCTTTTTTTGCGACCAAGCCAGCTTTTGCGCCTTTAACGCGGACACGTCCCCCATCTCTTCGGGATTTACCGAAAAAATTTCATCCGCGGAATATCCCTGCAAGCTGCGTTCGTATTCCTGCACGTCACCTCGCACCGTTTGATAGCGCGCAATATTTTCACGCAGCTGATCGAGCGAGGCACGATAATCGTAGATCTGACCGAACGCAAAATTCTGCAAAAAGGCAGCGACACTCCCTTCTTTCACACGGATCTTTTCACAAAGCTCCTTGCGTTCGTTTTCCATCGCCGCTCTATCCGTAATCGGCGCGCCTTCGTCGCCGCCCGTAAGTGCGGCAAGCCGCCGCTGCAAATTCGTCAGCTCGGCATACGTTTCATCGTACAAGCGTGAAATTTCGTCCTGCGCACTCGTATCTTCCTGCGCCGCCTTGCCCACCTTTTCCCGACGGGGCAAAATGCACAAAAAGCCGACGAGCATACCCACCGCGCCTGCGCCGAGCAGCGCAAGTCCGAGCGCGAATAACGTACCAGCCAACGCCGCGCCGACAATCGCCGCCGTCACGGACAAAATGAGTAGCCAACGCATACGTCGCGTGACCTTGGGCACGATCTTTTTGCCCTTGGGTTTTGCGCTTTTCTTTTCTGTTTTAGACAAAATTTCGTCATAGGACGAGAGCGTTTTTTCACAAGCCGTGATCTGCGCGCGCAGCTCCCCTTCTTCTCCCGTTATAGGCACGGAAAGCTGCCCTTCTATTTCACGCAGGCGTTCTTTGCATTGATACAGCTCGTTGACCGCCGTTTGCAACCCGTCCACGTTGAGCGCCGTCGGATCGTGTTCGCCGAAAAAGGCACGCAGGCGCGTGAGCTCGTCCTTTGCCGCCGTTAAACGCGCGTGTGCGCTCCTTGCCGCCGCCAACTCGTTGCGGCGCGAAACACTCTCTATGCGGCGATCCAACTCTTCCAGCTTTTGATTACACGCGGCAATATCTTGCTCAATCTGTGCCGCTTGCGCGCGGAGCTGGCGCGCCAACAGCGCGTTCTTATCCGCGTCGTCTTTTTGCCGTGCAATCTCTTCCAAACGCTCGTCAATCTCGTCCAGTTTGCCCTTGGCAGGGCGGCGTTTTGCGCGCAGTTTCTTGTCCGCGTCGTCCAGCTTTTGCAAGGCGCGTTCCGCGCTCGTTTCTCCGTTGCCGCCGTTGCTCAACAGCGCAAGCAAACGGCTCTTAATATCTTCGGAAAATCCACCCGTTTCGATTTCGCCTTGCGGAATATATACACTCCGCGCGTAGCTGTCCGCGTCCACGCCAAATAGCGTTTCACCCAGCCGTTCCGCTCTCTCTCCAAACTCGAAACGCTGCATATTGTTTTTATCGTAAACACGCCCGACGTCCTGCATCGGCGTTTTGCCAAAAACGCGTTCCACGCGATACGTATCCCCACCTACCGCAAAAGTAAGCGTGCCGCCGTACGTGCCGCCTTGCCAAGGCGCATAGTGCGCGCGCGCATTCTCTTCCACCGCTTTGCCCCTGCCTGCGCTCATACCGAACAGCATACAGCGGATAAACGCCGCTAGCGTCGTTTTGCCCCAGCCGTTATCTTCCTTGATCACCGTCAAATCGGCAAACGTAAAGCTCTGATTGCTAAATTTCCCAAACCCCGTAATATAACAAGAGAGTATCTTCATAAGTCGATCTCCTCCCCTGCAAGCGCCTTTAATCCCACGTCCAAAATCTCGGCGCGTTCCTGCTCGCTCATCGCCATACGGCACACCTCGCGCACAAATTCACCCCGTTCGGAAAGATCGTTTTTATATTGCTCAAAATCGATACGTATGCGGCTCTCATCCACCGCTTTTACGTAAAAATACTGTTCGGACAAGCGTGCGGCGAGCAACGACACGTCCTTACGCAAACCGACCTCGTGACTGCCGCAAAGTACCAGCTTTACCACGTCTTCCGTTTTTGCCGCCGTTTTCAGCGCGGCAAGCGCCGCCGTTTCCACGTCATAATAGCTGCGGCACGCGGAAATATCCACGCGACAATCGACCACGTCTCGCTTTGCCAGCGACACAAACTGTTCGTTCACCAGCCTGCCGCCCTGCACCGTCAACAGGAAAAAACCGCGTTTTCCGCACTCGTCGAACCCCCTGCCTTCCAGACAGCCGCAATAGCGATACCGACCGCGCCCGTCCAAACGCTCCGCGTTCATCATCGGAATATGGATATGCCCCAGCGCGAGATAATCGATATTGCGATTTTGGAGCTGCTGCAAAGAAATGCCGTCCGCTCCCTGTGGACGGGACACGTCCCCGTGCATTAGTACGATATGAAAACGTTCGGGCGCAAGACGGAGCGCCGCGTATGCGTCCACGCGCATATCCCTGCCGTCGATCCCCGTGATCGATACCCCTTCGGGTAGCTCGTAGCTGTGCCAGCCGTGATTTTTGGAAAATACATAAAAATTTTTAGGCAGCGTTTCTCCGTCGAGCGTGCGCCCGTCGTGATTGCCCGAAACGTAGAAAAAGCAAACGGGCGCGGCATTTTCCACCGCCGCCAAAACATCCGCACGCAGGGACGGCGTAGCGGCGTTCTCGTCGAACAAATCGCCTGCAATCAGCACCGCTTGCACGCCGTTTTCACGCGCATACGTGCACAAACGACGGAAACCGTCCACGATTTCCGCTTGGCGAAGTTTCGCTTTGTCCATCGGCAAGCCGCGCAAGGGCGAGCCGAGATGAATATCCCCCGTATGTATAATTCTCACGTGCGTTTCTCCGTTTTTTCTTTCGTTTTTTTATTATAACACAAAACTGCGCTTTTGTAAACACTTCCCCCGAAAATTCGTTCGTGTTTTTATAGGATTTTTTTGCCACGCGAACAGAGGCACAAAAAAGGCAGCAAAAAGAGCGCGATCACCGCGCCCTTTCCAAAAAATATTTTTCAAATTTTTAGCATTTGTTTTATCTGCTTACCGATTGCTTTCGCCATCGCCGCAAAGCCTATATCCGCAGGGTGGATATTGTCGGCGAGCGCGACGTCGTGGATAGGCTGCATCAGCTCCGTCCCTGACAGCAACGCCACGTTTTGATCGCCGTTTGCGATGGCATTGTCGTAGGTCTTTTTGATGACTGCAAACCGTTCTTCCCCGTCGGGCGTAGGATAGCATAAGGGCGCAGACAGCATCAGGATCGGCAGGTTCGGCTGCGCCGCGTGGATAATTTTGAACATTTTTTCGTGCGTCGCGCGCAGATGCTCTACGTTCGGCGCGTTATAATCGTAATCGTAAACGAACAGGGACATATCTAATCCAGCGATATATTCCGCAATACGTTCTTCTCCCAGCGCGTTCCCCCAAAAGCCCAAATTGATATAATCGCAATCCAAAGCGCGACTCAACATATTCGCATAAGTGTTCCCCGGACGGGACGCGCACGCGCCTTGCGTGATCGAAGAACCGTACAACACGACGGGCTGTGCATTTTTATACTTAGGTGCGCTCGTGAGCACGCTCCCTGCCTTTACCCCGATCCGTATCCCTTTGATTTGGCTACAAATCGGAAAATGCAGAGTGTACGCCTGCGCGCCTTGGCTACAAGGAATATCCAAAACGCTCTCAAACTCGTCCACGGTATCCATCGCTGGTACAAACGCCCCGATATACCGCTGTCCTGCGTACAGATCAAACCCCATCGTCGCCGTATGCGAATAATTAGGCACTTTCGCCACAGACGCATACGAAACGGAAATTGCCACGAACTGGCTATCCGTCACAAAGCGGAGTCTTCCCCCAGCGCACTCCTTTGCGATCAGCCCGACGTTTTCGCTGACCGCACGCGCGGCGTTGTCGGGCATACGGCGGTAAAGCCCCTCTTCGTATTTTACCCCGTAAACGTCAACATCCTTTGCGTCGTAATACACCAAATCTTGCCGCAAAACTTTCTTTTCTATACGAAAATTTTTATCAATATCCCCTGCGTTTTTCATAAACGTATTCCCTTTTATTTTAATTGCATGATCACGAACAAAATTACAAAGCCGATTACACACACGCCCCCGACGATCAGGCGGATTTTGTTTCGCTTTTCGTTGGACATTGGCACGTAAACGTAATGTCCGCACGTCGGACATTTCCCGTTCTCCATCACCGTCCTGCAACGCGGGCAATGCATCGTTTTCTCGCTTGATTTCTTCTGCTTTGCCTTGGGCGTGGGTTGCTTTTCACGCACGGGAGCGCTCGTTTCTTGCTTTTCTTGCACTTCTATCGTTTCGCTCGACTGCGCGTGCATCGAACGCACTTTGTCGCCGTACATCGCCGATTCCATCTCTTCGATCATACGGCGTTCACGTTCTCTTCTCGACATTTTTTTCGGTTTGTTTCCCATAATCTTCTCCGTCCCCGTTAAAATAGCGTTTCAAATACCCGTAGCAACGCGTCGATCAGCCTGCCAAACGGACTACGTTTTGTGTTTTGCGGCGTGCAAAGTTTCGATACGGCAAAGGTCGATTCCGCGTCCCGTTTCACCGCTGCCACCGCGTCTTTGTCGGTGAAATACACCGCGTTTTCAAAATGGAAATACAGGCTGCGGTAATCGAGATTGATCGTGCCCACCGCCGCGTATTCGTCGTCGCACACCATACTCTTGGCGTGGATAAACCCGGGCGTATATTCGTAAATTTTCACACCAGCTTTCATCAGCGCGGGATAGTTGGCTCTCGTCACGCGATAAATCGCCTTTTTATCGGGTATCCCCGGCGTGACGATCCGCACGTCCACGCCGCGCGCCGCCGCCATCTGCAACTCCGTCCGCAAGAAATCGTCCAGCACTAAATAGGGCGTAAACACGTAAATATACCGCTTCGCGCGCTGTATCATATCCGCATATACAAACTCGCCCACGCTCGTTTTATCCAAGGGCGAATCGTCGTACGGCACGCACATAGTGCCGCTCGTTTTTTCCGCCTTTTTCATGGACGTGGGGGGCAGGTACGCGATCACGTCTTCTTTGTCCTCGCGAAAGGCGTTCCAGATATAGAAAAACATTTCGACGAAAGATCGCACGCTCGCCCCTGTAATCTGAACGCCCGTGTCCTTCCAGTAGCCAAACCGCTGCTTTTCGTTGATATATTCGTCGGCGAGATTGACGCCGCCTGTAAATGCCGTTTTGCCGTCCACCACCAGAATTTTGCGGTGATCACGGTTGTTCATACGCACCGCAAAAATCGGCACGACGTTGTTGAACGTCATACAGCGGATATTTTCGTGTAGGCTCTCCAAATACCGATCGTATTTGGGCGGCAACGTCATCATACAACCAAAATCGTCGTACAGAATACGTACCCGTATCCCCTGCTCCGCCTTTTCCAAAATCCGCCGCAAAATCTCTTCCCACATTTTTCCGTGCGCGATGATAAAATAATCGAGCAAAATGTACTGCTCCGCACCCTCAATCGCCTCAAGCATATTCGGGAACATCTTTTCACCACTCTCAAAATATACGACTTCGTCGCCGTAATAGGAAGGATACCCACAGGCAGAGAGATATTGCGCCACTCCCACGTCGCGACGGTCGCAACCGTGCACGTTCTCCGTTGTTTGCGTACCGTCTATGCCCTTTTGCGTATAATGCTCGGTAATACGCGCTCGAATTTCCGCACGCGATACGTCAATTTTTTTCTGCATTTTGCGCGTGGGCTTGCCCTCGCCGTACAGCAAATACCCCACCACGCCAACGACGGGTGCGAGCAAAATGAGCAAGATCCAGTTTAGCTTGGACGCAGCGCGATCGTTTTTGTTAATGAGATATAGCAGCATTACCAGCTCTAACACCGCGATAGCGATCTGCAAACCGAACGCAATCGGGGATTCGTACACGATGAGATACGCCGCGAATACGTATGCGACGATTTGAACGAGCACCAACAGCAAAAACGTAAAAAACCGATTATACAAGTACAACTTATAACTTCGGTTGTTTTTCGCCGTCCGCTCTATCCATTTCTTTTTTCTTTCGCCGAGTCTTTTCATCTACCCCTTTCTCCGTTCTTTTACCTACATTTTATAGTATATCCCACTCCGCGTAAAAACATTGTACCAATTTTTTTCGTGTTTGTCAATCTTTCTTACGCGCGTACAATATAATATAACCGCATCATTATTCTATCAGCCTTTTGTTTCCCTTTTGCGAAAACTCTGTTAAAATTGCGAAAAATCCGCCCGTTTTTTCGCGCAAATTTTGTCTTTCAAAAAAAATATACATTTTTTCAAAATTTTTTCTTAAAAACTATTGACAAACGCTTTTTTTTGTATTATACTATATTCAAGTTAATGAAACTTGATCCTATTAAGAAAGCAAAAAATAAAAATAAATGAGGTATCCATTATGAAATTCAAATGTTCGGTTTGTAATCACGTAGTAGAAGGCGATAGCGCTCCTGAAGTTTGCCCTGTTTGCAAGCAAAGCGGCAAATTTGAGAAAGTTCCCGTATTGAAAGGCAGCAAGACGGAAGCGAACTTGCAGGCGGCTTTCGCTGGCGAATCGCAGGCAAGAAACAAGTACACCTACTTTGCAAGCAAAGCAAAGAAAGAAGGCTTTGTGCAGATCGCAGCAATCTTTGAAGAAACGGCAAAGAACGAGCAGGAACACGCTAAAATCTGGTTTAAGCTCTTGAACGGCGGCGAAATCTCCTCCACGGCTGACAACCTTTTGGAAGCTGCGCTCGGTGAACACTACGAGTGGACGGATATGTACGACGGTTGTGCAAAGGTAGCACACGAAGAAGGCTTTGACGACATCGCAAAACTTTTTGAAGGCGTTGCGGCAATCGAAAAGGAACACGAAGAAAGATACAGAAAGCTGCTTGCGAACGTTAAGGGCGACCTTGTATTCTCCAAGGAAGGCGACGCTGTATGGCAATGCTCGAACTGCGGTCATATCGTTGTAGGCAAGAAAGCACCCGACGTATGCCCTATCTGTGCACATCCTCAGGCATATTTCCAGGTAAGAGCGGAAAATTATTAATCGATTGTTCTCCTGCCCAACGGGCGGCTGACGATAAACAACAAAATAGAAAACCCGACGGACGCCCCGTCGGGTTTTTACTTTGTTTTTCACGTTCGTTGCGATATGCTATGCCCCATTTTGAAAAAAACTGTTAGGACAAAGGCAGATATGCGGTGATATCTCTCCACGTTTCGCCGCCCTCAGGCGCAGCAACAACCGTCGTGCCGACGTCCGAGAAAGTGATCGTGCCGTCATATTTGTATTTATACGTCACCGCTTGACCTTGCACGGTTGCCGTCATTGTCATTTCGTAATCGATCTTAACGTATTCGAAATTCCCTTCCGTATCCATCATAAACTTGTAATTGACTTGGGGAATAGAAATGTCGCCGTTTACCCCTTTCAACGCCACGAGCTTTTCCGCATAATTCGCCGCTTCTTCGCCTTTCATTATGATTTCAAAATACGAATCGCTCTCGCCTACGTTGAACTTGACATCCTCAAACGCTGTATCCGAGAAATCGTAGATCGGGTTCCACAGTTCGTCCTGATCCAGCCCAGCAATATCACAGATCTGCGCGATCGTCGCGGTGTATTTCGTCTTCGTATTGTTAATTTGTCCTTCAAAATTGCCGCTGTCCGTACCGTCCACGTACGCCACGCCGCCCACGTACCAAACGTTCAAATTCATTGTACCGAATTGTTCACCCATAAACGTGCCGCCGTCGATATAATCGTTTTCAATGAAATTATCGCCGTCCATTTTGATCGTGGTGCTCATATCCATATCCAGCCCCATCGTCGCGCCCTGCATCGTCATATCCAGATGCACGTCAAATTTGGTAAGGCTAGTAAAGTTCTCACTCTGCCCGTCGATCGTCGCCATAATCTCGGTGTATTTTTCTTCCGTCGTTTTGCCGTTCAGCGTTTCCTGTGTCGTATAGCTGCTGCCGCCTTTGTCACACCCAACCGCCATCATCACCGACAACGCACAAACACAACCCATTGCCATTTTGAATACTTTTTTCATAATACAAGCTCTCCTTGTTTTTTATTTATATTTATTATATCATATTCCAAAATTTTGTCAAGAACATCACGAATTTTTTTGTAAAAAATCCCGTCCTTATAGGACGGGATTTCTCTTTTTCTTCTTAAAGGTTTGCTTGCACAAAGGCATCGAGCACCGACTCGGGCGCAAAGCCGAGATGGTTTGCCACGGGCTTTCCGTCCTTGAATACGATAATATTCGGAATCGACGAAATGCCGTATTTGATCGCCGCCGCCTCGCTGTCCTCTTCGTCAATGTCGATCTTTACAAACACCGCCTCGCCCTCGTATTTATCCGAAAGGTCTTCGAACACGGGCGCGAGCATTCTGCAAGGTCCACACCAGCTCGCCCAAAAGTCACAAAAAACGGGCAATTTCGCACTCGCGATCAATTCTTCCAACCCTGCTGCATTTACGTATTTTACCATTTTCTTTTCCTCCTTTTTTAGCTTTGGTTATTTCGTCAAAAAATATGTCGGCATATCCGCAAAAGCTACGCTTTCACTCTCACCCGTCGCCATACATTTAACGTTGGCTCTACCTTCGGCAAGCTCGTTGCCGCCGATCACCGCCACGTATTTCGCGCCCAGCTTGTCCGCGTACTTAAACTGCGCCTTCACCGAACGCTCCATATGATCGATCTCTGCAAATACGCCTTTGGCGCGGAGCACCGTCGCCAGTTCGAACGCCTTTTGACGACAATCGTTGTCCATACCTGCGATATATACCGTGGGCACGTGCGGCGCAGGGATTTCCACCCCCGTCTGCTCCATCACGATCAGCAGTCTTTCAATGCCTGCCGCAAAGCCCACCGCAGGCATCGGATTACCGCCCAGCTCCGCGATCAAGCCGTCGTATCTGCCCCCTGCGCACACCGTACCTTGCGCGCCGATGGACGTCGATACAAACTCAAACACGCTACGCGTGTAATAATCGAGCCCACGCACGATACGAGGGTCAATCTTGTAATCCACACCAGCCAGCGTAAGGCACGCTTTCAGCGTGTCAAAGTGCGCCGCGCAATCGTCGCAAAGGTATTCCAAAATAGACGGCGCGTCCGAATTAATCTTCTTGCAATTCTCTTCCTTGCAATCGAGTAAGCGCAACGGATTTTTTGCATACCGCGTTTTGCAATCGTAGCAAAGATTTTCCAGGTTAGGCTCGAAAAATTCTTTCAGCGCCTTATTAAACGCCGCACGGCAAGTGGGACAGCCGATCGAATTGATATACAGCTGGACGTTCAGCCCCAGCTTTTTCAGTAGCGTATCCGCCATCACGATCGCCTCCGCGTCCGTTTGTGCGCCTTTCGCACCAAAAATTTCCACGCCGAATTGATGGAACTCACGAAGTCGACCAGCCTGCGGCCGCTCGTAGCGGAAGGCAGGGGTGATATAATACATTTTTGCAGGCAAAACGCCGTTCGCCAGTCCGCTCTCGATGAACGAACGCACCGCACCTGCCGTGCCTTCGGGTTTCAAGGTGATCGATCTATCGCCCTTGTCCTTAAAGGTGTACATTTCCTTTGTGACAATGTCGGTGGTGTCGCCAACGCCACGCTGAAACAGCTCGGTATGTTCAAAGGTGGGGGTACGTATCTCTTTGAGATTGAAAAGCCCTGCGATTTCGCGTGCCGTGCTCTCTACGTATTGCCATTTATAACTGTCTTGGGGCAGAACGTCTTTCGTGCCCTTGGGAATATTAATCATAGTATTTTTCCTAATCTATTTTATAAAACGTATTTCTTCAAATTACGGTCGCCCGTGAGTTTCTGCAAATGCTCGTCCACGTATTTTCTGTCGATTTTCAGCGTGAACAGAGGATAATCGCCGCCGGCGTTGAACGAAATATCTTCGAGAAGATATTCCATAACCGTATGCAAACGGCGCGCGCCGATGTCCTCGGACGTCAAATTCAGCTCTACCGACACTTCCGCAATCCGTTCGATCGCGCCTTCGTCAAATTCCAGATTGATGTTATCCACACTCAACAGCTGCCCGTACTGGAACGTGAGAGAGTTTTCCGTTTCCGTCAAAATTTTGATAAAATCTTCCTTTGTTAAGCTGTGCAATTCCACCGAAACGGGGAAACGCCCTTGCAGCTCGGGAATCAGATCTTCCACCGCCGCCACGTGGAACGCGCCTGCCGCGATGAACAAAATGAAATCGGTCTTGATCGGGCCATATTTGGTGACGACTGTCGAGCCTTCAACGATGGGGAGTATATCCCGTTGAACCCCCTCTCGCGAAACGTCCGCTCCGCCGCGGTTGCCCTTGCCTGCGATCTTGTCGATTTCGTCAATGAACACAATCCCGTCGTTTTCCGCGCGATAGAGCGCCTCCGATTTGATCGCGTCTTCGTCCATCAGCTTTTCCGATTCTTCTGCGAGCGAAATTTGGAACGCCTCACGCACACTCAAACGGCGTTTTTTCTTCTTGTTCTGGAACATATCCCCGAAGATGCTGCCGATCGAGATCGCCGCGCCGCCGGGCACGAGCTCCATCGCTTGCGGTTCGTCCGCCACTTCCATTTCGATCATAAAATTGTCGTATTCGCCTTTGCGCAGACCTTCCAGCAAATTGTTTTCGAAAATATCCTTGTCCAGCTTGTCACGCTCGTCCTTTTTCGCCTCGGAGAGCACCTTGACAAGGCGTTTTTCTGCCGCCGCCGTCGCTTTGGCTTTCACTTCGTCCGCTTTTTCCGCTTTTACCAACCGATACGCGCACTCTGCAAGATCGCGAATCATACCTTCCACGTCCTTGCCTACGTACCCTACTTCGGTGTATTTGGTCGCCTCTACCTTGACAAAGGGCGCTTTGACCAGCTTCGCCAGACGACGCGCAATCTCCGTTTTGCCTACACCCGTAGGGCCTTTCATAATGATGTTTTTGGGCGTAATCTCTTCGCGGATCTCCGCAGGGAGCTGCGCGCGACGATAACGATTGCGAAGGGCGATTGCCACCGCCTTTTTCGCTTCGTCCTGCCCGATGATATATTTGTCTAATTTATAGACGATCTGTTTGGGGGATAAATCCATTATTCGTCCTCCTTTTCCGTCTTTTTACGTGCCTTTTTTACGGGATTTTCCGCGGCTATGCCCACCGTTTCGCAACGAATATTATCGTTGGTAAACACGCAGATTTGCGACGCGATTTTCAACGCCTTTTTTGCAATCGTTTCCGCATCGTAGTCCGTTTCCTGATACAGCGCACGTGCCGCCGCCAGAGCGTAATTGCCGCCGCTACCGATCGCGCACACCCCTTCGTCCGGCTCGATTACTTCGCCCGTGCCCGACAAAATGAGCAATGTATTTTCGTCCGCCGTAATCATCATCGCATCCAGCTTTCTGCCGATTTTATCGCTGCGCCAAAGCTCCGCAAGCTCCACCGCCGAGCGCATCAGATTGCCTCCGAATTTGTTCAGCATCCCTTCAAAACGCTCGGTGAGCGCAAACGCGTCCGTCACGGATCCAGCAAAGCCCAAAATGACTTTGCCACCGAAAATGCGGCGCACCTTGATCGCCGTGTTTTTGAAAATGACCGATTCGCCCATCGTCACCTGCCCGTCGCCGGCACTCGCCGTCACGCCGTTCTTTTTGACCGCGCAAATGGTTGTTCCTCTAAATTCCATATTCTTACTTCCTTACTTGGTTTTCGGTTGATTTTTTGCAAGTTCTTCGCGAATTGTGGACAGCGCGCGCTCGGCGAGCGTTTTGTACCGCTCCTTTTTGTCCTTGATCCGCACGGGCAAAGGGGCTAAAATGCCAAAATTCGCGTTCATCGGTTGAAAATCCTTGACCTGTGTAGAGATATGCGTTTCCAGCGCGCCGCACACCGTCCTCTCGTCAAAAACATGGGGCGTGCGAGAAAGAATTTCATCGGCGATATGGATCGCCGCCAAAAGTCCGCTCGCCGCGCTCTCGACGTACCCCTCTACGCCCGTGATCTGCCCTGCAAAAAACATCCGTCTATTATTCTTACACGAAAAATCGCGATTCAAAACGTCGGGGGACTGAATATACGTATTTCTGTGCATCACGCCGTAACGTAAAAACTCTGCGTTTTTCAAGGCAGGAATCATCGAAAATACCCGTTTTTGCTCGGGAAATTTCAAATTCGTCTGAAAGCCGACCAGATTGTAGCACGTGCCCGTTTCGTTCTCTTTGCGCAACTGCAATACCGCGTACGGACGTTTGCCGTCGTCGCCGTAAAGCCCTACGGGCTTTAACGTGCCGTAGCGGAGCGTGTCCTTGCCGCGACTCGCCATCACTTCGATGGGCATACACCCTTCGAAAATTTCCCGTTTTTCAAACTCGTGCAGATGCGCCTTTTCCGCCGATAGCAATTCGTCCACGAACGCATAATATTCGTCCTTGTCCATCGGACAGTTGATATAATCGCCCGTGCCCTTGCCGTAGCGATCGCCCGTGAACGCGCAGGACATATCTACGCTCTCCGCCGAAATGATCGGCGCGGACGCGTCGTAAAAATGCAAGCCACCGCCAAAATTTTCTTTTATACTTTCGCTCAGCGGCTCGCTCGTCAGCGGTCCTGTCGCGATAATCGCGTACACGTCCCCGTCCTTTTCGAGCGTGGGCAGCGTTTCCACTTCGCCGTGCTCCAACGTCAAGTTTGGACACGCTTTCAATTTATTTGTAATATACGCCGAAAATTTATCCCTATCCACGGCAAGTGCCGCCCCAGCAGGTACTCTCGTCGCGTCCGCCGCCTCGATCACCATCGAGCCGAGCAAACGCATCTCTTCTTTCAAAAGACCGCAGGCGTTCGCGTACACGTCGTTGCTTTTGAGCGAGTTGGAGCAGACCAGCTCACCATAGTTCTCGCTCTCGTGCGCAGGCGTGAATTTTTTCGGTTTCATCTCGATCAGCGTGGTGGGTATGCCGCGCGACGCAAGGTAATACGCCGCTTCGCTGCCTGCCAAACCTCCCCCGATTACCACTACTTTTGCGTTAGTTTTCATCGTTATAATCGGCAGGGAACCACCCTTCGTAATCGTCATAAAACGGCTCTTCCAAGGGGGGCGGCGTGAAGTCGTCTTCCATCTGCGGTGCTCTCGTACCCTTCGCCTTTTCTACCTTGATTTTGTACGAGCATTCTTTGTTGCTGCACTTGATATTCCCCGTCGAAGTATAGACGAGCGGCTCGTTGCACTCGGGGCATTTGTCCCCCGTGGGCACGTCCCAGCTCATAAATTTACAATCGGGATAGCCAAGACAGCTGTAATACGTCTTGCCGCGCTTGGATTTCCGCACCGTCATCGCCGCGCCGCACTCAGGGCACTTCCCTGCGAGCTTGGGTGCTTCGTCCGAAGGCATCGACATTGTCGAACGACAGTCGGGATAGCTGGGACAAGCCAAGAATTTACCGAATTTACCGCTCTTGACCACCATATTTTCGCCACATTTCGGGCAGCGGATCGCGGACACTTCTTCCGCACTCTCGCTGATGATATTTTGGCACTCGGGATAGTTGGAACAAGCGAGATATTTGCCGAATTTACCGATACGGCGGAGCATAAAATGACCGCATTTGCCGCACACTTCTTCGGTGAGCTGATCACCGTAGGTGGAGGCTGCACGCAGGTTCTTTTCAAACCCCGGGTAGAACTCCCCGATCACCGCGCGCCAGTCCACGCCACCGTCTTCGATGTCATCGAGCTTGGTTTCCATATCCGCGGTAAATCCGACGTCCATAACGTCCTTAAAGCAGTTCACGAGCATATCCACCACGTCGTACGCGATCGGGGTGGGAATCATATATTTGCCTTCCTTTTTGACGTATTTCTGCATCAATTTCGAAATGATCGTCGCATACGTGGACGGTCTGCCAATCCCCTTTTCTTCCATCGTTTTGACGATGGACGCGTCCGTATAGCGCATAGGCGGCTTTGTGAATTTTTGTTCTTTTTTCATCGTCACGAGATCGAGCACGTCCCCTTCGGAAAGGTCGGGCAACAGCTTTTCGCTGCTGATTTCGTCCTCGTCGTCTTTCTTCGCATTGAAATCCTGATACACCGCCGTGAACCCTGCAAAGAGCAGCACTTTACCGCTTGCATTGAACACGTATCCGCTGTTATCGATTTCCATTTGCATACTGTTATATTTCGCCTCTGCCATCTGCGACGCCAAGAAACGCTCGTAAATCAGCTTATACAGCGCGAAATGCTTTTTATCGAGCAACGTCTTTGCCTTTTGTGGCGTCATCGAAAGATCAATCGGACGGATCGCCTCGTGCGCGTCCTGCGCCCCCTTCTTCGTCGCGTAATAGTTGGGTTTTTCGGGCACAAATTCGTCACCGTACACCGCGCGAATACGCTCCAAAGCCTTCGTCTGTGCCTCTTTCGATACGCGAACGGAGTCCGTTCTCATATACGTAATAAACGCGATATGATCGCCGTTTTCCGTCGCGATACCTTCGTACAAATGCTGCGCAAGGCTCATCGTTTCGGGAGCGGTCAAGCCCAGCTTGTTCGACGCGTCCTGCTGCAAGGAGCTGGTCGTGAACGGCGCGGGCGCGTGCGATTTCGCCACCGTTTTCTTTACTTTGGAAACGATAAATCTGCCCTGTTCGATCGCTGCGAGCACCTGTGCGGTTTCGTCTGCGGACGAGGGCTTGTATTTCTTCGCGCCTTTCTTTTCCAGTCTCGCCTTAAAAGGTGCGTATGCCTTGGGCTGATCTTGCAGATCCGCCGTCAAATTCCAGTATTCCTGCGGCACGAACGCCGTGATCTCCCTTTCCCGTTCGACGAGCAGACGGAGTGCAACCGATTGCACTCTGCCCCCCGAGAGCGTGCGTTTGCCGTTCCCTTTCTTGTCCTCGATCTTGTGGTTTAACAGCGTGGACAGCTTATATCCCACCAGTCTATCGAGTACGCGGCGCGCCTGCTGCGCGTCCACCAAGCTGTAATTGATCTGACGGGGCGTTTTGAGCGCCGCCTCAATGGCGCGCTGGGAAACTTCGTTGAACTCGATACGGTTCTCGCCCTTTTCGTCCAGCCCAAGCACCGTTTGCAAATGCCAAGCAATCGCCTCCCCCTCTCTATCAGGGTCGGTTGCAAGGTAAACGCGATCGGCTTTTTTCGTCGCGTCCACCAAACGTCGAATCACGTCTTCTTTGTTATCCGAATTGACGTATTTCGGCTCGAAATTGTTCTTCACGTCCACGCCGAGCGTATGCACGGGCAGATCGCGGATGTGCCCTGCGGACGCATCGACGCGGTATTTGCCCTTTAAGTACTTGGTGATGGTTTTCGCCTTGGAAGGCGACTCTACGATGATTAAATCCATTATATATTCCTTACGTCTAAAAATTTTTTTGCCTTGTTATGTTATACGCGCTTTTGCGGCGGTTTATACTACCGAATAGCGGTTGCCGCCCAGCGAAACGACCAGCCCTTTGATCTCTAACGCGGATAACACCGCGCGGAGCTTAAACACGGGAATCCCCGTCATCGCCGACAACTCGCCGCTGTGCCCTTCGCCACGTTCGCGGAGCGTTTCGTACAGCTTTTCTTCGTCTGCGGAAAGCTCGATTTTTACCGCTCGCGAAGACGCGTCCACGCCGTAAACAGCAAACACGTCCGCTGCGCTTTCCGTCAAGTGCGCGCCTTTTTTGATGAGTGCGTTGCATCCTGCGCCCGATAACGCTTTGGGCGGATAGGGCAACGCGAAAATTTCCTTGTCAAAGCTCTTTGCGTATTTCGCCGTGATGAGCGCGCCGCTCTTTTCCCCTGCGCCCAGTACGAGCACGCCGTCGCCGAGTGCCGCCAAATATTTATTGCGGTACTCGTACGAAAAGGTACGTACGGGGGTGTCGTATTCGTGTAAGGACAGGAGCAAGCCGTTTTTTGCTACCCGTTCGAGCAAGGGCAAATTCGCCTGCGGTATCGCCGAAAAGCCGCCTGCCAACAGACAAATCACACCCTTTTGCCACGCGCCCTCGATCGCTGCCGTGTCACCGCCGTCCGCCGAGCCCGTCGCAATCACGAACTCATCCGAGAGTTCTCCGGCGATCGTTTCCCCCAGCTTCATCGCATTCGCAGGGGTACGCCGCGAGCCTACCACCACGAAAATCCTTTTTCGCAGCAATGCGGTATTGCCCACCGCGTACAGCCGTTCGGGTGCGTCAGGGAGCGTTTTCCACGCCTTGGGATACAGCCCGTCCGTTCGCTCGATCGTCACGAAGTTATCTTGTAAATATTTTTCAAAATGTAGCAAGCGCGTTCTCCTTTATACCGCGAGCAAATACGCCAGTACACCGATCTGCCACGCCAAGCCCAACAGATTGACAAAGTGAAAATACCATTTCTTCGTCTTATGTCTGACGGCGTGCATCGCCGCATATCCCCCCACTCCGCCGCCGATAAACGACAGCGTCAGCAGGACTTTCTCGGGAATACGCCAAGCGCCGCGCTTTGCTTTGCTCTTATCGATCGCATACGCGAAAAACGCCACGATGGACACGCCCACGAGATACCCGATATAGAAAAAGATATGTTCCTTAAAAAATGCTATCATAGCTTACTCCGTTTGGAACAGGTCCGAGCCGTACGTCCGATACGAGATTGCCTCGTACAAATGCTCGGGCAAGATCTCTTCGCAAAGTTCGAGATCGGCGATCGTACGCGCGACCTTTACAATACGCGAACGCGCACGCGCAGAGAGATGCAAGCTCTCGAACGCTTCGCGCAGTACGTCTTCGCATTCCTTGCTCAATCGGCAATACGCACGCGTTTCCTTTTCACCCATTTCCGCGTTCGTCTTAACGCTGCTGCCTGCAAAACGCTCCCGTTGGATCGCACGCGCGCTGTCTGCACGCGCCTTCACCGCTGCACTCGTTTCTTCACACGTTTCCGATACCAAATCGTCGTATTCCACGCCGTCCACTTCCACCTGAATATCGATACGGTCAAGCAACGGTCCAGAGATCTTTGCACGGTATTTACGAATATCGTTGGGGGTACAGCTGCAACGGCGTTTTTTACTCCCGTAATGTCCGCAAGGACAGGGGTTCATACTCGCGCACAGCATAAACGACGCGGGATACGTGACCGTGCCGCCGGCATGCGAAATGGTGATCACGCCGTCTTCCAACGGCTGACGCAACGCTTCCAACGACGAACGCTTGTATTCGGGCAGCTCGTCCAAAAACAGTACGCCGCCGTGGGCAAGGCTGATTTCGCCCGGGTGCACGCTCTTGTTGCCACCGCCGCACAAGGACACCGTCGTGGCGGTGTGGTGCGGACTGCGGAAAGGCCGAACGGTGACAATCCCGTCTTCACCCAGCGTGCCTGCAACCGAGTGTATTTTCGTGATTTCCAGAGCTTCGTCAAAGGACATATCTGGCAATACGGTGGGCAACGACCGCGCGAGCATCGTTTTACCGCTACCCGGCGGCCCGACGAACAAAACGTTATGACCGCCTGCCACCGCCACTTCCAAGGCACGCTTTGCAATCGCCTGACCTTTGACAAACGAAAGATCGTGCGCGCTTTCCCCCCTGCCTTTCGCCGCCGCAAACGACGCCGCGGGAACGGGCTGTAAGGGGCGCAAGCCCGAGAGATGATCGATGACTTCTTTGAGATTTTTCGCCGCAAAAACGCTAACGCCCTCGATATATCCAGCCTCTTTTTCGTTGTCTTTAGGCACGATGAATTTGTTAAACCCACGATCGCGAGCCGAGATGATGGACGGCAACACCCCCGATACGGGGCGCAACTCGCCGCTTAAAGCCAGCTCGCCAAGGAAAATGTAGCCCTGTACGTCCGCCTGCAATTCTCCGTAAGCAAGCAGCAAACTGATCGCAACGGGCAGATCGAAGGACGAGCCTTCCTTTTTGACGTAGGCAGGGGCGAGATTGACGGTGATTTTATGTGCAGGAAATTCCAACGCGCTGTTCTTGATTGCACTGCGTACACGCTCCTTCGATTCCTTCACCGCCGCGTCGGGCAAGCCCACCATTTCGTACGCAGGTAAGCCTTTGGAGACGTCTGCCTCCACCGTCACGCAGACGCCTTCCAAACCCGAAAGCGCATAACTTTGTACCTTTGCGATCATATTCCGTCCCCCCCTTTGTGGGTTATCGCCGCCAAAGCGGCAAAGAAAGGCGAAAAACGAAATCCACAGGCGCGCGCCTTGGGACTTCGTCTTTCTCGTTTATTGTCTATTATCTAAAAAATCCGTTGTTGAGCCAAGCTGTCCAGCCGTACGCTTTTACCCAGCCCGTCGATACCGCAAAGCCGTACAACGAAGGCAGGCAAAGCGCAAAGTTCACCGCTACGAAACCCACGACGCTCCACAGCGCGATATTGCCGATTTTGTTCTTCGGCAGCTGCGTAGCCGCCAAAGCGATAAAGCCAAGATAGCACACGTGGAAGAGCAGGCTGCTTTCCGCCGTCACGCCCATACGCACGCTCGCCGTGATCATCGCCGAGATCATACCGCACAGCAGAATAATCGCGCCTCTGAGCAGACGGAGAGATTCTTTGTCGTTTGCTTTCTTCACAAATCCGAGCACGACCTTGGCGAGCACGAACACAAAGGACGCCAACGCCGCCAACGTAGCCACCATATTCGGCAGAACGCTGAACGCGAGATATTTACCGCCAGCCGCACCGCTCGCGAGCGTTGCAGGTTTCAAAGGCAAGAACCAAGCGAATACGCTGGACGCGTTCATAGCGGAGTAGCCCGTCGTCACAAAACCGCGACCAGAGCCCCAAGCCTGTCTGAACAAAATGGTCAAGAACCCAACCTTTTCCGCGCTGCGCGCTTTCACGTATGCGTGATAGCCGCCGATCGCCGCGAGCAGGATAATGAACACCGTCGCCGCCACAAAGGACAACGCCGCGAACCCGATTGCAATACGGTTCTTACGTTCGTACGCCGCACGCGCCTTTCTTTCTTCTTTGTTGACAACTTTCGTTTCGCCGTTTTTCAGCTTCACCGTTTCTTCTTTGCCTTCCGTCTTTTTAAGCTCGAGCGCGAACGCCGCTTTCTGACGGCGCAAGCCGAATACGAAGAGCACGAGAATACCGACTACGGGCAGAGCCGCCGTTGCGTCGATGGACATCGCCACCGCCGCGAACAAGCCCGACAAGAGCACGTTCATACCGCCCTTTGTTATTTTCTTCGACGAGATACCACGTGCAAAGAAACGGTACATAAAGTACAGGCTAGCAACGAGCGCGCTCGCCACGAACATCATCGGGGACGCCACTTTGCCCACCGTCGTCAGCACGCCGCCGAGCGCAAGTACCGTCGCGAATACGAAGGAGGCCTTGTTGCTCTTCGTGATTTCGCGCACCAACAGCGCCGCGAACACGAGCAACGCGCAGGACGCCAAGAATACGGGCAAACGGAACGCAAACGTGCTCACGCCGAACATCGAGATGGACGGCAGGAAGAGCGCCGTACCCAAGAAATTGTAATGTGCGTCGAGGTTATATTTCGCGTTGCTCAATACGGAGTCACCGCTTTTCACCGTCAGCGCGGACGCAAGATAGTGCGCCTCTTCTCTCGTGAACGTGTTCTTAAAGCTCTGATCGAGCGTGAACGAATCCTGCGCGTCGCATACGCGGAGCAGATCGTCCTGCTTATATTTCACGCCGTCAGGCACGTACGCCTTGATCGTGAGCTTTTCACCCTTTTGGTTCAGACATACCATTTCGTTGATGTCCATACTTACGGTCGAAGTGATGGAGATGTACGAATAGCTCTTATTCGCGTCCGTGATCAGGGGTGCCCAGTTAAAGTTCGAGCCTTTCACCTCTATAATGGACGAACCGCAATAGACGTTGCCGATATCCACTTTGCCCAGCTCTTTCCAGTACGAGCTGCTCGCCGTAGGGTTGCTGCCCGTATTCGAATAGTACTTCACGGTGACGGTGGCATACCCCGTTTCCGTGCCGTAGATCGAGCCGACGTTTACGTAAATATCGTCCAGTTTTTCGCCGCTTTCGCGCGAAACGTTGAAGTATGCGGTCTTATTCTCTTCGAGATAGAACGCGTTGCCCGTGGTCTGCGTAGAGCCGAGCGTGGTGATACCCGTCACGAAATAAATCGCGATGAGAACGATCAGCGCCCAGGTGTACGCCGTGATCTGTTTGATCTTTTTGAAAAATTTTCTCATAATAAGTCCTTCGGAATTTTTTCTTTCTTTTCCGTTATACGGAAAGTGAACGGAAAAAATCAAAAAAATCCCTTCCTTATATATTCCTGTTCTACATTATAAAGGAAACGAACGAAAAAGTAAACCGAATTGACGGGGAATATTTGTTTTTTCACAAAAAAAATGACGGCGACAACGCAAACGCCGCGCACTCGCCCTATTTTACAGCTCCTGTTTTGCAAAGCAAAAAAAATAGATCTGCCGTTGACTTTGGGCAGATCCACTCTTTTCGGTTGTTGTCCGATGCTTAAATTTTTTCCTTAACTTTTGCCGCTTTACCGGTAAGACCGCGCAGATAGTACAGTTTCGCTCTTCTAACTTTACCCTTTCTAACGACCGTGATGGACGCAATTTTCGGGGAGTGAATAGGATACGTTTTTTCTACGCCTACGCCATAAGAAATGTGGCGTACGGTGAAAGTTTCGGAAATGCCGCCGTTTTTCTTCGCGATTACGACGCCTTCGAAGTTCTGAACACGTTCCTTGCCGCCTTCGATGATTCTATAGCCGACCTTAACCGTGTCGCCTACGTTGAATGCGGGAACTTCAGCTTTCATACTTTCAGCGTTGATAGCTTCGATGATTCCTTTCATTTTAGACTTTACCTCCGTTATTTACGAAACGTTCATAACCCGCTGCGTGATTCCTCACCACGCCCAATAAAAAGGCAGCGGAACGCTCGAAGTCAGCAACTATTATATATAATTTCTGTCACAAAGGCAAGCGTTTTTGCACGCTTTTTCAAAATTATTTTTGCTTTTTTTAGACAAATGCAAATAAATATACGTAATATGCGGCGAAACAGCCGAGCATCAAAATCCCTGCCCAGCGACGTACCTTGTGTCCTTTGCAATAGCCAAGCACGGACAGGAGTACCGCCGCCCCCAACGCAATCGATCCGTCGATCCAGAACGAATTTGCAAACGGCAAGGGCAGAATCATCGCGCAAAGGCCCAGGGTACGTATCACGTTAAAGATATTACTGCCGACAATATCGCCCACCGCAATATCCGTTTCCCCTTTCTTTGCCGCAATCACGCAAGTGACCAGCTCGGGCAAGGACGTGCCGATCGCCACCACGGTCAGCCCGATCACCTTTTCGGAGATGCCGATTTTCGTCGCAACCACGGTTGCGCCCGGAATCACCCCAAACAGCGCGCCAGCCACGACAAACACCAACCCCACGACCGTGAGCAAAGCCAAAAACCAAGTGTGCTGACTCATTTTTTCTATCCAAGCGGCAATGCCCTTTTTCTCGTCCTTTTCTACGTGCTCCGCACTCTCTATCACGACCTCGTGCTCGTTCAACGCGGACACGGTAGGGGTCTTTTTACTTTCGCGTACCGCGTACACCACCAAAAAAATCATATACGCAAGGGACAAAAGGAACATCACCGTCCCGTCGATACGCCCGATTTCGTTATCAAAACCACCCAGCAGCAAAATCAAAATGCTCGCCCCCAAGAGCACGGGAAAATCGATATGCAGCGTGTTTTTTTGCACCACCAACGGGCAGATCACCGCCGCTAGCCCTAAAATCAGCAAAATGTTCGTAATGTTGCTGCCGATGACGTTCCCGATTGCCATATCGGCGCTGCCCTGCGCTGCGGAAATGATCGACGTAGCCAGCTCGGGCGCGCTCGTACCGAACGAAACGATGGTCAAACCGACAATCAGCGTAGGCACGCGCAATTTTTCCGCGATCCCTGCCGCGCCGCCCACAAACCAGTCCGCGCCTTTTACCAAGAATACAAACCCGACGCCGAGCAATACGACCGCTATGAACACAATCAACACAGACGATAATCCGCTACCTAATAGCGTAGCCGCTAAATCCATTTTTTACTATCCTCCTTTTTTAATGCCAAGCGGTATTTTAGCATAAATACTCTATGTTTGTCAAGTTTTTCAATATGCATTTAAACACCTTTCGTTTTCACACCTTTTGTTTTCAGTTGACAATTTTCCATAGAAAGCATATAATACAGATGTACGCGCCTATGCGTACCCTTTTTTACGGACGGAAACGCTATGACGAATTTACTCACCAAAATTTTTATCGGTAAAAACAAAGATCCGCGCGATCCAAAAGTGCGCGGAAAATACGCCGCCCTCGGCAGCTTTACAGGCATTATTTTGAACGTTTTGCTCTTTGCAGGAAAACTGACGATGGGTCTGATTGCGCGCTCGGTAGCCATCATTGCGGACGCATTTAACAACATCTCGGACGCAGGCTCGTCCGTCGTCACGCTGATCGGCTTTCGCCTCGCCAACAAACCCGTCGATAAAGAGCACCCCTTGGGGCACGGTCGGCTGGAATACGTGACGGGCTTTATCGTCGATATGCTCATCATCTTGGTCGGGTTCGAGCTTTTGACTTCGTCCATCGATAAGATTATTCACCCCCAGCTCCCCACCGTCGGCACGATCACGCTGATTGTGCTGGGCGCGGCGATCCTTGTCAAAGTGTGGCTGTTTTTCTTCTACCGCAAAATTGCAAAGACGATCAACTCCACCGCGCTCAAAGCCGCCGCGTTCGACAGTTTAAGCGACTGTATCGCCACCACGCTCGTACTCGTTTCGTCTATCGTGGCGAAAATTTGGGGCTACCGTATTGACGGCTACGCAGGGATTCTCGTCGCCGCGTTCATCTTGTTCACGGGCGTGAAAGCCGCAAAGGAAACCATCGATCTGTTGCTCGGCTCTACCCCCGATCCTGAATTTATTCAAGAAATTTATACCTTTACAAAGGGATATCCGCTCGTAATCGGTATCCACGACGTAATGGTGCACGACTACGGCCCCGGTCGCCAGATCGTTTCTTTCCACGCCGAAGTCGATTCGGAAGCGGACATCAATATCGCCCACGAAGAAGTCGATCGTATGGAACGGGATATGCACGAAACGTTCGGTTGTATCGTCACAATCCACCTCGATCCGCTGGTGATGAACGATCCGCTCGTCAACGAGCTGCACGCTTTGGCGGCGGCCGCCGCAAAGGAAATTGATCCCACCTTTACCATCCACGATTTCCGTATGACGATGGGCGAAACGAACGTCAATCTCATTTTCGATCTGCTGATTCCTGCCGATTGTAAAATGGAAACGGAAGAGGCGGAACATCTCGTCTGCGATAAAATCTGCCAACAAAAACCCAACTGTTTTTGCGTAATCCGCGTAGAACGTCCCTTTGTATAATCCGCAAAATATGCAAAGTCCCCGACACGTGTCGGGGGCTTTTGATTTTTTGCTCTTATTTACGGTTTTTTGCCGCGTCGATGCGCGCCTGTGCCGCCGCCGTGCGTGCGTTTGCTTCCGCGATCTGCTTTTCACGTTCTTCCTGCATCATCGCTTGGCGCGCCGAAGGGGACATTTTCGCCTCTTCCCACGTCGCTTTCGATTCCGCTTTGACCGCGTTGAAATTCGCCTTATCCACTTCGTGTTGCTGTTTTGCGCTCTCTTTCATATCCCCGAACGCTTTTTTGAAAAATGCTTTCAAACCCATAATTTTTTCTCCTTATTTTATAGTTTTTATTCGCCGATCAATTCTCTCGAAATGGAAAGAATCGTTTCGCCGTATTTGTCCTTACCCTTTTGCTGTAATACCCGATACAGGTAGTAGTTAAGCGCCGCCAAGCCGATCCCTACCAAGCCCACCGCAATACCGACGGGCATCGTCCAGACGTGCGAGGCGAAAATCACCTTCATCGCAAGACACATACCCACGCCCATCACCAGCGCCGCAAATACCCCGAAAATCAGCGCGGGGCGCTTTGCCTTTTTATCCAACGCAATCAATTCATCCAGCGGCGTCTGCGCTTTTTCTTCGTAGTCGCCGCGGATACGTTTTACAAATGCTCTTTCGTGTTCGTTCATATTTTTCTCCTCTCCTTTCAGATTACGTCCCTATTATACAAGGGGATTATTGCTCTTTTATCAAAAAAGCGTAAACCGTTTGAAAGGATTTCGTTAACGTTTTGTAAACCTTGTTTTTTATACCAAAGCGGTCCTTTTCAGGACGAGATTGCTGATCGCGCCCAGACCTACGGCGAACAATCCGCCGCCCACGCCGCACAAAATTACGTGCAGCACGCCTGCGTCCAAGGGGCTGGCAATCGATACCGTCATAAACAGGAACATACCCAATCCAAACGAGAGCAAAAGGGAGAGCCACGATCTTTGTTTGCCCACTACGCTCATCACCAAAAAAATAGACGAAAAAATGGACACGAGCAGCGTTTTGCAAAGCACGCAGCAAACGAAATTGTACACGTTAAACCCGTCCATCGTATAGGGCAGCCCTGCCACTTTGCCACCGATGAGCGCGCCGAGCGTGAACGCCAAGATCATCGCCGCGCCGCCGATAAAACAAACCGCCGTTTTCGAGATCACGTAGTCCGTCTTTTTTGCGCGAACGGTGAAGAGATTTTTAGCATATCCGCTGCGGAAATCTTCCGCGACGAACAGACACACCAGCACCGCCACCGCAAAATACATCATATTGATATTGCACATCGACGTGATGCTCATATCCATACCCATACCTGCGCCCTCGGCGTTTGCTCCGCCCGTAGCTCCGCCCGTATCGCTCACCGAGCCGAAAATCTGCCAGACGTTCTTAAAACCTTCCATCACCGTTTCCTTACCCGTCTGCGGATCGACGGACACCTTGCCGTCCATCATTGTCGTCATTACCAAAATCAAAATGGGCACGACGAGCGAAATCCCCACCATGATATAAAAGAGCGGTGACGTGAACATACGTCTTGTATCCACGCGGAGCATACTTTTCAGCCGTTTGCCAAAGGTGTTCTTTTCCAATTTTCTTTCCATATTATTTCTCCCCCTGCATCAGGTCGATGTAGTATTCTTCCAGCCCGATCTTATCCGTGCCAACCTCGCTGACCACCACGCCGTAGCGGTAGAGATATTCCACAACGCTCTCGACGGATACCTGATCATACACGCGCAAATACCCCTTTTCGTCCTCTTCCACGCGCACGTATTTTGCACGCAGCAACGCGTTTGCGCGCGCCATATCTTTTGCTTGCAAAGCAACAAAGCTGCGGCAACTGTTTTCCAGCTCTTCCGCCGTCATTTCTCTGATCATCTTGCCGCCGCGCACAATGCCGTAATGGGTAGCCACTTTTTCTAGCTCGCCCAAAATATGCGAGGACACGATCACTGTGCACCCCCTTTTCGCCACGTCCGTCAATACTTCGCGCATAATTCGCAGTCCGTCCGCGTCCAGCCCGTTGATCGGTTCGTCCAAAACGAGCAACGCAGGCTCGCCCAGCAGCGCCATCGCGATCCCGATACGCTGTTTCATACCTAACGAACAGTTCTTATACTTGTTCCCTGCCGCGCCTTCCATACGCACTAGTTTCAATACGTCCCGTACCTTTTCCTGCGGTTTTGGCAAAGACAAATTCTCCGCCTGCAACATCAAATTATTCCAAACGGTAAGCCCTGCAAAGCACCCGGGTGCTTCGATCAGCACCCCCATCTTCGCACGAACGTCCACATCCGTCTGCTCTTTTCCAAACAACCTGACTTCGCCGCCGCTTTGGTGGAGCAAGCCGCAAATAATCTTTTCCGTCGTCGATTTACCGCTCCCGTTCTCGCCGATAAACCCGTAAATCGCCCCTTCGGGGACGGTCATATTCAGCCCGTTCAACGCCTGTTTCGCGCCAAAATTTTTCGTCAAATTTCTAATTTCTACTGCGTTCATATTCTCCCCCGTTAATACACGTCGCACTTGGATAAAATCACCGTGCCAAGTACGTTATAGATCGCCGCCCAAGCCACGGACACCCCCAGACATACCGCAACGGACAACAAATTCGCGCTCAAACAAGCGTACACCGACGATCCGTACAAGAACACGTTTAGCATAGGCGTATTGCCTGCCGCCGCTGCAACGCCGACAATCAAAATCCCCGTCCCGAAGAAAAAGGACGACGCGATCGATATCCCGAAATATTTTCTGAAAATAATATTCAGGAATACGTACAGACTCGCCCAGCCCAGGCTCATCAGCATTTTGCCCAAGATCGCGCAAAAAAGCCCACCCACGCGCACCTTAAAGGACGCCTGCACGAACAGCCCTGCAACAATCGTGCCCAGCAAATAGGTTATGCACATACACACCATTGAGAACGCGCCGATCGCCGTTTTGGACAGCATATAATCTTCCTTTTTTGCGTGCGTGGTAAACAGCTGTTTTACGTAGCCGCTCTTATAATCGTGCCCGATAAAGATGGACACCATAATACCGCCGAAAATAAACACCATATTCATATTCGCGTAATCGGCGATGTTTTTAATCGCGTACAGCGGTTCGCCAGCCGCGATCACCTGCCAAGTGTTCGTGTACAGCGGCTCTACCACCCCTTCCGCGTTTTCCATACTCGTCATACCCAAGATCATCGCAGGGATCACCGCCGCGATCGCCAAGAAAATGTAAAAGAGCGGCGTGTGGAATAGACGGTAAAAATCTACGCCGAGCATACCTTTGATACGCTTTGCAAAGCTCGGTTCTTCAAACGTTAACGTGCGCGTGTTTTCCATAGTCCTCGTTCTCCTTTTTACTCATCAGCTCGATGTAGTATTCTTCCAGCCCGATCTTGTTCTTTTTCACTTCGCTGACCGTATGCCCGTTGTCGAGCAAGTGCGCCACGATGTTCTCCGTTTCGTCCACGTCATACACACGCAGATATCCGTCCTCTTCGCGAACGGACGGGAATTTTTCACGCAACACCGCTTTCGCGCCCTGCATATCCGCCGTTTTTAAGGACGTGAATACGCGTGCGCGGCTCTCCATTTCCTTTGCCGTCAACTCCTGTACCATACGCCCTTGACGAATAATCCCGTAATGGGTGGCAATCTTTTCCAGCTCGCCCAAAATGTGCGACGAAATTAACACCGTGCACCCGTACGTTTTGGTGATATCGACGAGAATTTCGCGCATAATCCGCATCCCGTCCGTGTCCAAGCCGTTGATCGGCTCGTCTAAAATGAGCAGAGCAGGCTCGCCAAGCAACGCCATCGCGATCCCGATGCGCTGTTTCATACCCAGCGAACAGCTCTTAAATTTAATATTCGCGGAATCTTCCATACGCACGATTTTGAGCACGCGCGCAATTTCTTCGTCGGGGTTTTCCAGCCCCAAATTCAACGCCTGCATTTTCAAATTCGCATACACGCTAGACGAGGGGAAACAACCTGCGTTTTCGATCAGCGCGCCGATTTTTGCACGCACCCCTGCGTCGGTGTACGGTTTGCCAAACAGCAAAATTTCGCCGCCGTCGGGGACAAGATGTCCGCAGATCAGCTTTTCCGTCGTCGATTTACCGCTCCCGTTCTCGCCGATAAAGCCGTAAATCGCGCCCACGGGTACGCGCATCTTTAATCCGTTTACCGCGTACATACCGCGGAAGGATTTGGATAAATTTCTGATTTCAATCGCGTTCATAATTTTCTCCGTTTTCGTTTTACTGTCTATATTGTAAGAGAATTTTATCAAAAAATTGTTCCCCAAACGCAAATCTTCTGTTTTTATTTTGTTAAAAAAATGTAAAACCGCGGCAGACTGTCCTTGTCCACCGCGGTTTTCCGCTCGTTTTCAGTTTTTATGCGATTACAAAGTCGCGATCACTTCCACCTCGACCAAAACGTTTTTGGGGAGCGTCTTTACCGCCACGCAGCTGCGTGCAGGTTTGGTCGTGAAATACTTTGCATACACGCCGTTAAACGCCGCAAAATCGTCCATATTCGCCAAGAAACAGGTCGTCTTTACCGCTTTTTCAAAACTGCTGCCTGCCGCCTTTAACACTTCGCCAAGGTTCTGCATTACTTGCTCCGCCTGCGCCTCGATCGTCGTCGCTTCTACGTTGCCGCTTGTCGGGTTGATGGGGATTTGTCCCGAAGTGAACACCATATCCCCACATACAATCGCCTGCGAGTACGGTCCGATCGCCGCAGGCGCTTTATCCGTCGATACTTTTTTGAGTTCTGCCATATTATTTTTCTCCTTTTTATAACAGCTTAAAGCCGAATTCCGTCAACGCCTGACGGATCTGTGCGATATGTTCAAAGTTTCTCGTTTCCAAAACGATACGAAGATAGCAACCGTTGACGTCCGAGCCTTCGTTCGCACGCTCGTGATGTACGCTGGTCACGTTGCCGCCGCAATCGGCAATGATACGGGACACGTTTTTCAGCTGACCGGGCTTGTCCATCAGCTCGATCATCAGTTGGCAATTTCTGCCCGACATCAATAGACCGCGCTTGATCACACGTGAAAGGATCGTCACGTCGATATTACCGCCCGAGAGCACGCACACCGCTTTCTTGCCTTTGAGATCGACTTTGTTAAACATCGCCGCCGCAACGCCCACCGCGCCTGCGCCCTCGGTCACGAGCTTGTGCTGTTCCATCAGCGCAAGAATCGCCGCCGAAATTTCGTCGTCTGACACCGTCACAATTTCGTCCACGTATTTACTACAAATCTCGTACGTCAAATCCCCCGGCTTTTTCACCGCGATACCGTCGGCAATCGTCGATACGGACGACAGCTCTTCCACGCCGCCGTGCTCGATTGCGTTCTTCATCGCAGGCGCGCCCTTTGCCTCTACGCCGATAACCTTGACGTTGGGGTTGAGCGTTTTGATCGTGTACGCAATCCCTGCAATTAGACCGCCCCCACCGATGGGCACGAGCACCGCGTCGAGATCGGGGAGCTGATCGGCGATTTCCAGCGCAATCGTACCCTGCCCAGCAATCACGTCCTCGTCATTGAACGGGTGCAGGAAAGTATATCCTTTTTCATCGCGAAGTTCCAACGCCTTTTGATAGGCGTCGTCATACACCCCCTCGACCAGACAGACTTCCGCGCCGTAGCTCTTCGTCGCCTCGACCTTGGAGATAGGCGCACCATCGGGCAAGCAGATCACCGCCTTGATCCCGTTTTTCTGCGCGGCGAGCGCTACGCCCTGCGCGTGGTTGCCTGCCGAACAGGCGATTACGCCGCGTGCCTTTTCTTCCGCAGAAAGGCGAGTCATTTTGTAATACGCACCACGTACCTTGAACGAGCCTGTAATCTGCAAGTTTTCCGTTTTGAGATACAGCTCTACCCCCGGGCAGAGCTTGGGCGCGTACAAAACGTCCGTTTTTCTCGCCACGCCTTTGAGCGCGTTGCTCGCACGATATACGTTGTCGATTGTAAGCATATTTTCACCTCGAAATTGTGTTTCATCGCGGGACATATAGCCCCATTTTGTGTCTTTGCGTTTTTTATTTTATAGTGGACCACTAAAACGGCGTAGCTACGAGCGATACGCGAAGCCGCAAAAGAGCGTACAAGTAGTACGTGACTGCGCGGCGACAAAGTAGCGCGACGTGGATACGTCGTTTGCCCGTTTATAATAGGCTGTTGATAAACTGTTCCGCGCAGCGCGCCGATCTGCTGCCTTTGCGGATCGCAAACGCCTCTGCCTGCACGTCCAGATCCTGCTCTGCCATCGTAATTCCGTTGCGTTTTGCCAGCTCGTGCACGATAGACAAGAACAGCTTTTTGTCAGGTTTCGAGAAAAGCACGGTCAATCCAAAGCGTTCGGACAGCGAGAGCGTTTCTTGCAGCGTGTCGTTTCTGTGCACGTCGTCCCCCTCGCGATCGCCAAAGCTCTCCTTGACAATATGCCGACGATTGCTCGTCGCGTAGATCACGGCGTTGTCTGCCGTCGCACTCGCCGAGCCTTCCAGCGCCGCCTTTAACATACTGAAATCGTCGTTGTTTTTGTTGAACGACAAATCGTCGATAAAGATAATAAATTTTAACGGATTACCGCTGACCTTTGCCATCACGTTGGGCAGATACCGCAGCTGATCTTTGCGAAGCTCAATCAAACGCACGCCGTCGCCGAAAAATTCGTTTGCCACCGCCTTGACCGTGGAAGATTTTCCCGTGCCTGCGTCGCCGCAAAGGAGTACGTTTGCCGCAGGACGTCCTGCGATGAACGCACGCGTGTTCTCTACCACCTTGGCGCGTTCCTGCTCGTAGCCGATAAACTGCGCCATACTCGTTTTGTCCGCGCTGACGATCGGTTCGATCTCCTTGTCGTCGGACAAACGGAACATACACCGCGAAGAGAAAATACCGTAACCGTAACGGTGCAGATTTTTCAATCTTTCGTCGTAGATACCACCCATATCCGCGTTCACGGACAAAAAGTCGGGCAAATCGCACTCGCACTCTCCCATATCTTCCGCAAAGTCTTTGCGGCAAAGCGCGCCGAAAAGGGCAAACGCCGACAATTCTTTTCTTGCCGCCGTTTCGATGTTTTTATCGGGAATTTTGTCCGCCGCCACGCACTTCACGTACACGTTTTCGTCTTCGGAAACCAGCCTTACCACGCTGTCCGTCAGCGAGCCACCGTTCTCATAGATAATCTCCGCTAAAGCCGCGTACGCCTTGCGCTTTTCGTTGGGCGTTTCCGCCAAGCAATACCGCTCGAACGCCTTAAACAAGGGTTTGTCGGTCACTTTGCGAAACACCGTGCAAAGGCAGAGCTTTGCATAGAGCGCGTTCAATTTGTTTTCCGTCATACTCTTCACTCCTGAAAATCAAAGATTTTCGATAATCTTATCCGTCATTTCCACCGTCGAGAGCGCAGGCGCGCCGTGCGCCAAATCTGCCGTGCGATACCCTGCCTCCAACACTTTGTCCACAGCGTTTACGATATCGTCGCTCGCCGCCGTTTCATCGAACGCATACAAGAGCATCATCGCCGCCGACAAGATCGTTGCGATCGGATTCGCCTTATTCTGCCCTGCAATATCGGGCGCAGAGCCGTGGATCGGCTCGTACAAGCCGCGCTTTCCTTCGTTCAACGACGCCGACGGCAGCATACCGATGGAGCCCGTAATCTGCGACGCCTCGTCGGACAAAATATCCCCGAACATATTGCTGGTGACGATCACGTCAAACTGCGACGGGTTGCGAACGAGCTGCATCGCCGCGTTATCGACGAGCATATCCGCCACCTCTACTTCGGGGTATTCCGCCGCGATTTCGTGCACAATCTTGCGCCAAAGTCTAGACGTTTCCAACACGTTCGCCTTGTCGATACTCGTCAGCTTTTTGCGGCGTTTTTTCGCCGTTTCAAAAGCTACGCGCACGATACGTTCGATTTCCATACGGCTGTACGCCTCGGTGTCGTACGCCTCTTCGCCGTACTTGCCCTCGCGATAACCGCGTTCGCCAAAATAGATCCCCCCCGTCAGTTCACGCACGATCATAATATCAAAGCCGTTCGCCACGATATCTTCGCGCAGGGGGCACTCCCCTTTGAGCGCAGGGTATAATTTTGCAGGGCGAAGGTTGGTGAACAACCCCATCGCCGCGCGAATCCCAAGCAGCGCCTTTTCGGGGCGTACGTTGCCAGGGAGCGTATCCCATTTCGGGCCGCCCACCGCGCCGAGCAATACGCTGTCCGAAGCTAAACACCCTGCCACCGTTTCGTCGGGCAACGGTTTGCCGCAAGCGTCGATCGCCGCACCGCCGATCAAATAGGGCGTGAACGTAAAGGAAATATCCCGTTTTTTGCCGACCGCTTCCAAAACGCGCACCGCGCTTTCCACGATTTCAGGGCCGATCCCGTCCCCTTTCAATAAGCCGATTTTGTAATTTTTCATAATTCTCACCTATGCGCCGTTCGTTTTTACTTAACGAATTACGCCCTTTTGAATAGACGATACCAAACCGCCGTTTTCGATAATTTTTTGGATAAACGCAGGGAAAGGCTGCGTCTGAAAGCTCGCCCCCGTCGTGCGATTGTAGATCACGCCGTTGTCGAGATCTGCCTCTACCTTATCCCCGTCTTTGATCCCGTCCACCGCCTCGGGGCACTCCACGATCGCAAGCCCGATATTGATGGAGTTGCGATAGAAAATACGGGCAAAGCTACGCGCGATGACCAGCGAAATACCGCTTTCCTTGATCGCGATCGGCGCGTGTTCACGGGACGAGCCACAGCCAAAGTTGTAGCCAGCCACCATAATATCGCCGCTTTCCACTTTGTTGACAAAATCTTTGTCAATATCTTCCATGCAATGGGACGCCAGCTCTTTTTTGTCGATGGTGTTGAGATAACGGGCAGGAATAATGACGTCCGTATCCACGTTATCGCCGTATTTGATCGATTTTCCGTTAAAAATCATTTCAGCACCTCCTCAGGCGATGCAATTTTCCCTGCGATCGCGCTTGCCGCCGCTACCGCAGGCGAAGCCAAATACACTTCGCTCTCCACGTGCCCCATACGACCGACAAAGTTTCTATTCGTCGTCGCAACGGCGCGCTCACCTGCCGCCAAAATGCCCATATAGCCGCCCAAACAAGGTCCGCACGTGGGCGTGGATACGATACAGCCTGCCTCTATGAAAATCTTTACCAAGCCGTTCTCTACCGCCTGCATATATACGTCCTGCGTCGCAGGAATAATAATGGCGCGGACGCGCTTTGCAATCTTTCTACCTTTGAGAATTTCCGCCGCCTCGGCGATATCCTTATACTGCCCGTTGGTGCAAGAGCCGATTACGACCTGATCGATAGCAATATCGCCGATCTCATCGAACGTCTTGGTATTTTCGGGCAAATGGGGGAATGCCACCGTCGGTTTGATCGTCGAAAGATCGATCTCGTACG
>JAFTSO010000039.1 GCA_017467265.1 Clostridia bacterium | reverse complement strand
TTTTTTATACTTTTATGCAAGCAAAATGGCATTTATGCAATGATTTTTTGCATAAATGCCAGATGCTGGTGACCCGTACGGGACTCGAACCCATGTTACCACCGTGAAAGGGTGGTGTCTTAACCGCTTGACCAACGGGCCTTCGTTGCGCCTTTCAGCGCTATATAAAACGAGTAAATCGTGTTTTGTCTTTGGTAGCGGCGATGAGATTCGAACTTATGACCTTCCGGGTATGAACCGGACGCTCTAACCAACTAAGCTACGCCGCCATCTGGTTGCGGGGGCAGGATTCGAACCTGCGACCTCCGGGTTATGAGCCCGGCGAGCTACCTAGCTGCTCCACCCCGCGATATAGTCCTGCACAACGCATTTTTTCGTGCGCTATTCAAAACAGCTTTATAATAATACTAAAATCTATCGGCTTTGTCAACCGTTTTTTTGCGTTTTTTCAAAAAAAATTCCGTTTTTGGAAAAAAGTTTTTGCAAACCTTAAAAAACGGAGAACAACCCTGTTCCCCGTTTTCCATTCCTATTCCTGCTTGCCCTGCGTATCCCCTGCCGCGTCCGACGGATCGCCGCCGTCCGCGCCTTCTGTCATACTTTTCAGGGCGGAAAGATACGCCGCGTACTCCGCCTCTGTGATCTTCGGGATTTTATCTTTTTTGGGTTTCACAAATTTACGCATAACAAAACCTCCGTCGTCGATTTCCTTATGAGTATGCCCCGATTCCCATTCTTTTATTCCGTGCACGATTAAAACAGCAAACAGAACACGTTCGTTTTTCCGTCGTTGACGATTTTCGTCACGATACGGCGCATTTTTTTGCGGAGTTCCACGGGCATCGCGTTGCTCTTGCCTGCCATTTCACTCTCCACCAGCGAACGCAAGGATTTGCCGAAAATGTTCGTTTCCCAAACGCGCTGTTCCCCTTCCTCGTACGCCTGCAAAGTTTCGCTGACAAAATCTTCACCCTGCTGCTGAGAGCCGATAATCGGGCTGATCTGCCCCGTCACGTCCACGCGTACAATATGATAACCGCTCGCTCGCGCCTTAAATTCCACGCCGTAGCTCGCGCCTTTTTTCACCAAGCGCGGTTTCTCAAGCGTATAATCATCTTCGCTCGGATACACGATCCCATACCCTTGCTCTTCGGCGTCTTTAAGCGCGTCTTTTATCTTATCGTGCGTCTTTTTTATCCCTGCGACCGTCTGCAAATACTGCATAAGGGAAAGGTGATCGCGCAAATCTTCACCGCACGTTTCGCTGATTGTTTGATAGAAAAATTCTTCCTTTGTACTGATCGTGATTTCCGCCCTGCCCTTGCCAAGATCCATACGGATTTCGTCGGGATTGCAATACACGGCTTCGCCGTCAAAGAGCGTTTCGAGTGCGAAACAATCGCGCATTTTGCGGATATTCTGCGCCGCCGTTTTTACCGCGGAAAGCGCGCCGCGCACCGCGCCGTGATCTTCCGCGAACGTCCGCAGCCACCCCGGTAATTTCACGTCAATGCGCGAAACGGGAAATTCGAAAAGCGCTTGTTTGAATATCTCCAAAATCTCGCTTTCGCCCATCTTTTCCACGTTCATCGCGGTCACGGGTACACCGTATTTTTCTTCCAAGGCTTTTTTGAGCGCTGTTGCGGACGACGGTTTTTTGCAATTTAACAGCACAACAAACGGTTTGTCGATCGCTTTGAGTTCGCGCACGGCACGTTCTTCCGCTGCGACGTAATTTTCGCGCGGTATCTCCGTGATACTCCCGTCTGTCGTCACCAACACGCCGATTGTGGAGTGTTCCTTGATCACCTTTTCCGTGCCGAGTGCTGCCGCCTGCTCGAAAGGCATCGCTTCGTCGCTCCACGGCGTATGGACAAGACGGGGCGCGCCCTCTTCTTCAAAGCCGTTAGCGCCGTCTACGGCAAACCCCACGCAATCGACGAGGCGCACAGAGGCGTCCGCGCCCTTTGCGACCGTGATCTTTGCCGCCGTTGCCGGCACAAATTTCGGCTCGGTCGTCATCACCGTTTTTCCTGCCGCCGACTGCGGCAATTCGTCCGTCATTTCGCCGCGGCGGCTTTCGTCCGCCGCTGGGATCACGAGCGTTTCCATTACCCGTTTGATAAAGGTGGATTTCCCCGTCCTGACAGGACCGACTACGCCTATGTAAATATCTCCGCCCGTGCGGTGGGCAATGTCTTCGTACACGCTGTAATTTTCCATCAACGCCTCCCTTGATTGCCGTTCGTTATGCGAAAATCCCCCCATACGTGTCGAAAACACCGCGTTTTGGGGCACAAAAAAATCTCCGCAGGCAAACCCTATACGGTTTACTATATGCGGAGATCTCGCGTAATATTCTCTTTTCTTTTACTCGGTTAGCTCTTTAACCCGTCCGTTTCCGTTTTAGCAGACGCTACTTCGATCGCCAAATAGTCCTTGTCGTTCGAGAAATCGCGCGGCTCGTTGTATTCGCCGCCCAGCGCCTCGATGGCGTATTTCAGCTCTTGAAATTCCACAAAACCGATGCTCCGATCTTCGATACGTCGGAGCAACGTGGGCAACGCCCTTTCGTCACCGTACGCCGCCAAATACCCTGCATACACCGAGCTATCGTCTGCCGCGTGAAATTCGTTCAACAAAATTTCGTAGATTTCATCTGACGGTACGCACACGCGCGACAATATTTCGAGCATATACGTCTTTGCTTTGCCGTCACGATAGATGGAGAGCGCACGCGCCTTGACTTCGTCTGCGTGTAAACGCAAAATATCGGCAAGATCACTGCGGATATCTTCGTCCAAACGATTGTCGGCGAGAATTGCAAAATATCCGTCAAACGCACGCGCATCTTCCCCGATCAGGTTGATTGCATACGATACGGTCTGGGTGTCTTCGCTATTTAACATCGGCAGCAGCGTTTCTACTTCGCCGCGATTTTCAATTTCGTTGCACAAAAATTCGGGCACGGGAACGTCCTGTTCCAAATGCGCCGAGAGCGTCGCAACAAGCTCCGCATCCGACATACGCGCATAGTATTCCTTGGGCGTACAGCCGATCTTCGGAATACGGGTATCGCCGAATTTTTTATACAACTTTGGGATAACGTCCTCCCATTGTTTTTCGGTGTGTTTATTCTTGTTCTCCGACATATATTGCGCCAACTTTTCATCGAAAAGCCCGTCAAAATCGATCAATTTCATTATTCCTTGCCCTCTTTCGTTGTTTCTACTTTTTCCTGTTGCGCTTGCGTTGCGTTGGGCATGTACCCGTCCGAAACGGCATAGCTCAACAATACACGCACCTTATCTAAATTGGCATCGAACGCCGACGCAATCATTTTCATATCCCTGCCCAACTCCTTTATGTCGGTGAGCAAGAAAATCGCGCACGCACAATCGTCGTCTTTATCGACCAAATCAAGCGCGTCGTGTTTTTCCAACGTGCGGTACAACTTTTCCGCTGCGACGGCAAGTTTTTTGCCGTGCATATCGCTGATCGCCGCAAATTTCGACGCGACTTTCGCGTAGCTTTCCAAAAATTTTTTATGCCGTTTTCTGCCGATTTTGATGCGGTAAAGCGGTACGCGACGGTAGATACTGCACAGCACCAGCCCCACGTCCATATCTTCATTGCGCTCCAAAAGCAAGCGCAGTGCCTCGATCTTTAACACGTCTGCAATCTCAAAATCGAGCAGCACGTCCCGTACAAAATCGTCTGCACGGACGTGGATTGCAGTGACCAAGCCAAGGTATTGCAAGTCGTGATCGCCCCCGTCCATTTCGTCAAAGCACCATTGAAAATACCCGTCGTGCAAAGCGAGCAATCCAAAGATCTGCGCCTCGTCTTTGGGGGTGTCCCCGATCTTTAATAGAGCCGCACAGCGTTCTTCCCGTTCTGCCTGCGGTAGATGATAAAAATAGGTAAATTCGGGCGCGTCGGGCGTTTCGCCGTTCTCTATCGCCTGTTTATACGCGCGAAGTTCTTTCAGGTAATATTTTGCGACTTCGGCATCGGTATATACCGTCGCGAGATCGTCCAGCGCCTTTTCCGCCTCGGCGAGTCGTCCACTCTTATACGCCGCCACCGCCTTGAAATAGAGCATACGCCCGTCGTAAGGCATTTTCTTTTCGAGGAGCTTGAATTTTTGATACGCCTGCTCGTGCATTTCGTTTTCACAGCATACCGTCGCGACTTTGTACAAGTCGTCCGAGCTTTCCTGCGTTTGCGCAGCGAGTTTTTCTGCGATCGCACGGCTCTCGTCCGAGCGCCCCTGTTCGAGATATACCGCCGCAAGCGTAGCCTGTGCGCGCACGTCGTTGGGCGCGATAGAGAGCAGCTCTTTACAAGCCTGCTCTGCAAGCTCCGTTTCCCCTGCCAAAAGGTGGGCTACCGCCTGCATTTCCTTGGCGGACGGATAGTCCTTTGCCCCCTGTTCCACCTTTGAAAATTCTCTGATCGCACGGCGGCAATCGCCTGCTTTGAGCGCCTTTGAGCCGATGTTCATTTCCTTTGAATAATCGGCAAGCTGGGGGGGATATACAAAGCGGAATTTGTCTTTCTTTGCCGTGGAAAACGCTTCGGCAATATCAAATTTGGTTTCTTCGGGCAACGTATCGTCCACGTCGATGAGTTTGTTATAATAAAACGCCGATTGACTATCGTTCCCGATGCTCAAAAAATTCGCAGCCAAACCCTCGTAGATATCGGGCAGATCCCCTTCTTCCGCGACGTCTAAAAAACGGAAATAGCAGTTGATCGCAGAGCCCTGCAACCCCATCGCCTCGTAAATATCCGCGAAACGCGCGTACACGTCGGGGTCACCGCCGTACTCCAACAATTCTTTGTATGCGAAACGGAGCGCGGAAAGATAATCCCCCTCGTTATAATATTTGTCCGCAAGATGCGCGATGCGCTTGCGGCTGAAATCTATTTTCTTCACTCCGTTTGCCATAATGTACGTCGTTCTCCGTGGTTAGTTCTTGAACAGTTCGTCCGCATCCTGTTCGGTAAAAGCGTAATCCGTGTTGCAATAATGACAATGTATCCGCACCGCACCGTCCTCGCGTATGATCGAGCGCATTTGCTCTTCGCCGAGCGAAACGAGCACTCTCGTTAGATATTTGCGCGAGCAGTTGCATTGATAACGTGCCGTACGCGTTTCCCACACCCGTTCGTCCTTGCCGAACGCCGCGGCAGCCGTTTCTTCAACGCCCTGCGCTTTGATCGCGCAAAGCAGCGCGTCCAAGTCCGTCCCGTTTGTTTTTTCGATCGTTTTATCATCTGCAAAGGGCAGGGGTTGCAAGACGGCTACGCCTGCAAACAACACGTTTCCTTTTCCGTCCGTTTGCACCGTCGTTGCGATACGTGTGGGCAGTTGTTCGCTAATACGGAAGTATTCTTCAAACGCCGCATCCAAGCCACCCTGCTCGGGAAAGGCGCACGCACCGACGAAGGGACGGGCATACCCGTCGTTGCGGATGATCGTCAAAGAACCGTTCTTAGCAAACGCCGCACGTTCGGTACGTTCCGTATTCTCACCGTCGATCGCCGTGTTTTCGATATAGCCGCGCATCGCGAGGGCTCGGTTGCCTGAAACGGCAATTTCACCCCCTATACTTTCCGTCTTTAAGGAGAGCGAAATCTCTCCCGTTTCTCCCTTCAAGCACGCACTCATAAACGTCATCGCAGAAAGCGCTTTGCCGAAAAGGTAGGCAGACGTATCGGAAAGAACGTGCAAATGCGCACCCTTTTGTACAAGGGCTGTGGTGTCTGCAAGGGTCAGAGAAACCTGACCGTCATACACGAGCGTGCGTAAAAGATTCGTCATCGTCCGTCTCCTTATTTCTGCGCGAGAAAAACGAGCCGATCGCTCGTCGTTTTGTCTTCGCCGAGATGTCCTGTCACTTCCAGCAGCGTAAAACCGTTCTCTGTAAGCGCTGCCGTCAATTCTTCTTCCGTATAAAGATACTGACGGTGCGTTTCGTCCAAGCGTTCGTACGCGCCGTCGGGGCGTTTTACAAAGAGCGTGACGTCCAACGTCGCGCCGTCCTGTTCTTCGCGGTTAAAGCTCATATACGTCACGTCGTCGCGGTCGTCTACGCTGACAGTATTTGCAATCTTGTTGCGAAATTTACACGGAGAGCTGACGTCGAAGAGCAACACGCCTCCTTTTGTTAAGGCATTTTTAATATTCTTCATCACCGCAGAAAGTTTGTTTTTGGGAATATAGTTGATACAATCGTTAATCGCCGTCACAAAGGTGAATTTTTTTGGAGTGCGGAATTTGGTGATATCCCCCAAGAGATATTCGCCGCGCGCGCCCTCTTTGACTGCCTGCGCCTGTGCAAAATCGAGCATTTCCGCAGACACGTCCAGCCCCGTCATCGTGTAGCCGGCACGGTGAAAAGCGCGCGTAAACCAACCGCCGCCACAGCCCACGTCCAAGCCGTTTTTCAGCGGAAACGCGCGGAGCTTTTCAATTAAATACTGCGACCAATTTTCATAGTCGCAGTCGTCGTTGAGATATTCGAACCATTTGGCAAGATTTGCATATGCTGCTTTTCTTTCCATAGATCTGTTCTCCTATGATCGCCGGCGTTGCCCCGCACGTTGACGGGGCAATACCGTTTTTTCGTTCTGTACGCAGCTGTTATTCGTCCGCGCCGTCCTGATTTTCAGGGAGTTTCTTTGGCGGTTTTTTGGGGCGTTTCTTATTCTTTTTCGCGTCTTCTTCCGCCACCGCTCTTTCCCGTTCGTCATACGTACGGTTGTATTCTACGTAGCGAAGATCGTTCTTGTGCTCTTCCGCATACGTTTCGGTATCTTCCATAATATTTTCCTTGCTCTCACGAAGACGTTTCAAGTCTTCACGGGAGAAAGACTGCGGCAATTCATATACCTGCAACGAGTCGTCGATAGGCTTGATCGGACGCGCCACCAGACGCGATCTGCCGTGCGAAAGGAGCAAACGCTGATATTCGAGCGATGCGCCGCTCTCGTCCCCCGTTTCATCCTTCGTACCGTCTTTGTTGTAGATACCTCTGCCCACCTTTGCGCCGCTGATTTTCGGGTTGATATACTTATCGAATACCCATTGTGCGAAATCGAGCCACACCAAGAGCGCCCACGAGAAACCGAACAGAGCAATCACCAAAATCGCGATGAGCAAAATGAACATACCCAGCACGTTCACCAGAGGAATCAACAGGAAGGGCAGGAGTGCCAAGAACCCGAAGAAGATCGTCTGCGGCAACGTACCGATTGCCACCAAGAACGCGTTGCGGAGCAAGAGCAGGAATTTCATCTTGTAGTTGACCCCGAGCGCGATCATCCAGAACGCCACCATCGCCGCTACCACAATAAATATCCAGCTCGATCCGATCGAGATTTTCAAGAATACGCGGTTCACTTTGCTGGCATTTGGCGCTAACAGACTAAAATTCGCAAAATTGATCATCGTTTTGCAAAGCAAAAGCACAGTACAAAACAGTGCCGCCGCTTGCAAAGCGTTCTTATAATTAAGTTTTACACCCTTCCAGAAATCGTTGGTGACGAAGATGCCTTCCGTCCAGACCATATTACGGATAACGTACATACCACCCGACAGACCGATCGCCGCCAAGATCATACTGATCAAAAGCCCTGCGTACAACATCAGCTCGGACATAACGAGCTCCCACTCTGCAAGCCCTGTCAAAGGACCGGGACAGGGATACCCGATACCTGTACCCATATTGTACGGGCCGAGCAAACCGCTGTTGTCTCGGTATTGCGTGCCGAGATAGAGCACGACGATCGTGGGAATACAAAAGATCAAAATCAAAAGATTTGCCTTTACGATCTTACCAAAATTCCCTTTGAATACGTCCCAAAACAACTGCCAACGGTTGGTAGGCAACGTACTTCTCGCATATTCCTCGCTCTTTTCCTTGCCCTCGAGCATACGAGCGATCAATCCTTTCTTTTGCTGTGCCATATAGATAACTCCAAAACTTTTCGGCGCACTTTCGTGCGCGCATACGATTACCAGTCTATTTTACTACAATTTTGTGATTATTTCAAGGAATTTAAGGAAAAATTTGAAATTTCTCCAAATATTTTTCGAGTTTTTTTCGCTTTTTTCGAAAGTTCGCAAAAAAATGTGAAAAATTCTTTGACATTTGCCCGTTTGTATGATACAATACAACTATAAATAGAGGAGCGGCTGAACATCAGTAGCACGCAGGGAGCTGCCTTTGGACGGGGCGAGCGTGGACAGGCGAGCAAAAGGGTATCACCGCCGAAGCGTAAATTTCGTCCCCCTTACGCTGGGCATACGGGAGAACACCCGTATGACTGTCACCGTACGTGAAGAGCTATTTAGTCATTTTACCCGACCGTTTCCGTTTTCGGTTCGTTCGGCGAAAAGCTGCTTTTTACGACGGGGACGTACCCGTCTTTTCTTTTATTCTAAACGTTTTTAATTTTATCCAATAAAAGGAGATTGTATTATGAAAAAGTTTAACGTAGGCGTTATCGGTGCAACGGGTATGGTCGGTCAGCGTTTTATGCTGCTGCTCGAAAATCATCCGTGGTTTAACGTAGTCGTGTTGGCGGCGTCCGCTCGCTCGGCGGGCAAAACGTACAAAGACGCTGTGGGCAACAAGTGGGCGTTCGAAGTCGCTATGCCCGAAAAATACAAGAATATGGTCGTTATGGACGCCGAAGCGGATATCGACGAGATTGCGACAAAGGTCGATTTCGTGTTCTGCGCGGTGAATATGGACAAAGCGAAAATCCGCGCGTTGGAGGAAACGTACGCAAAGAAGGAAGTTCCCGTCGTTTCTAACAACTCCGCGCACCGTTTCACGGCGGACGTACCGATGGTCATCCCCGAAATCAACGCCGATCACATAGAGGTTATCACAGCGCAAAAGGCGCGCCTCGGCACGAAACGTGGTTTTATCGCCGTTAAATCGAACTGCTCGTTGCAGTCCTACGTTCCCCTGCTGCACCCCTTGAAAGCGTTTGGGATTAAGGAAGCGGCAGTTTGCACCTATCAGGCTATTTCGGGCGCAGGCAAAACGTTCGCAACGATGCCTGAAATTCTCGACAACGTAATCCCCTACATCGGCGGCGAAGAAGAAAAGAGCGAAAAAGAACCCCTGAAAATTTGGGGGCACATCGAAAACGGCGAGATCGTTTCGGCGAACGCACCCGTAATTACTGCACAATGCCTGCGCGTACCCGTTTCCGACGGACATACCGCAGCGGTGTTCGTAAAATTCGATAAAAAACCTACCAAGGACGAAATTCTGTCCGCTTGGGCAAACTTTAAGGGCGAACCGCAGGAGCTGAAACTCCCCTCCGCCCCCGAACAATTCTTGCAATATTTTGAAGAAGATAACCGTCCGCAGGCAAAACTCGACCGTATGGCTGGCAACGGTATGAGCGTGACCGTGGGTAGACTTCGCGAAGACACGGTATTCGATTATAAGTTCGTGGGGCTCTCCCACAACACGTTGCGCGGCGCGGCAGGCGGCGCGGTACTGCTTGCTGAACTCTTGGCGGCAAAAGGCTACTTTGACTAACTTCGTCGCGGCACGTACCGCACGAAAACGAATTTTTCAGCATACGATAACAGCAAGGGAGAATAACAATTATGAAAGGATTTTTTAAGGGCAGTGCAACGGCACTCATTACACCTTTTAACGAAAACGGCGGGAATTATGAAGTTTTGGGCGAGCTGGTCGAGCACCAAATCGCAGGGGACACGGACGCGATCGTGTTCTTGGGCACGACAGGCGAACCCTCGACGATGAGCTTTGCCGAAGAGCATATTTTGATGGAATATGCCGTCAAAAAGGTAAACGGCAGAGCAAAAGTCATTTTCGGTTGCGGTAGCAACAACACCGCCGACGCGATCATGACCGCACAAAAAGCAGAATCGTACGGCGCGGACGGTCTGCTCGCCGTCACCCCCTATTATAATAAGTGTACGCAGAACGGTCTGGTGGCGTATTATAAGGCGATCTGCGAATCGGTATCAATCCCCGTGATCGCGTATAACGTGCCTGGACGTACGGGCGTGGAGATCCAGCCTGCTACGATGGCGAAAATCGCCGAAATCCCCAACATTGCAGGTATCAAGGACGCTGGCGGCAATATGAGCAAAACGATGGAAACTCTCCGCCTTGTCCGCGATAAGTGCGACGTGTATTCAGGCGAAGACGCGCTGAACCTGCCTATCCTTGCGTGTGGCGGCGTAGGCGTTATCTCCGTGCTCTCCAACGTAGTGCCTGGCAAGGTAAAGGAAATGTGTCAGCTGGTATTCGACGGAAAAATGGCGGAAGCGATCGCGCTCAACGACAAGTTGCTGCCCCTTGCAAACGCTTGCTTTGTCGAGGTCAACCCGATTCCTGTTAAAGAGGCAATGAATTTGCTCGGCTATAACGCAGGCACGCCTCGCGCTCCACTCACCAAAATCGAAGATCAAAGCCGCGATAAGCTGATTGCGGCAATGAAAAACTTTGGTTTGGAGGTGCACGTATGAGCGTAAAGATTATACTTTGCGGCGCGTGTGGTAAAATGGGCGGCAACGTACTCTCTCTTTTGACGAACGATCAGGAGGCGACGGCGGTGTGCGGCGTGGATCTGTACCCCCGTGAAATCGGTATCCCCGTATACACGTCCTTTGCAGACGTCAAGGAAACGGCGGACGTGATTGTGGATTTCTCCTCCCCTATCGGCTTGGCAGAGCGTTTGGAATACGCAAAAGCACATAAACTCGGCGTTGTTTTGGCATCGACAGGATTTAGCGCGGACGATCTGAAACTGATCGCAGAATATTCGAAATCGGTGGCAATTTTCAAAACGGCGAACCTGTCCTTGGGTGTCAACCTGATGCAAGCTCTCATTAAAACGGCGGCGGAAGTGCTGGGCGATGGCTATGACGTCGAAATTATTGAACGCCATCACAATCTCAAAAAGGACGCACCCAGCGGTACGGCGCTGATGCTCGCCGATACGATCAACGAAGCGTTTGACGGGCAAAAACGTTATGTAGATGGGCGCAGCGGTATCGTAGGTGCGAGAGAAAAGAGTGAAATCGGTATGCACGCAGTACGCGGCGGCACGATCGTGGGCGAACACGAGGTAATGTTCGCAGGCGAAGACGAAATCATTACCATTTCGCACAGCGCACGTTCAAAACGTGTCTTTGCAGTCGGCGCAATTCGCGCGGCAAAGTTCTTACCGAAAAAGGCGGCAGGCGTGTACGAAATGAAAGATTTACTGGCGGAAGAAAACAATTAATTTTTCTCTTTGGAGAATGATGATGAAACAAAAAAACTACATTTTAAAATACGGCGTAGCGGCGGACGATAGCGCGGACGGCTGGGAACGGTATTCCCTGCCCATCGGAAACGGTTATTTTGGCGCAAGCATCTTTGGTCGGACAGACTCCGAACGGCTTCAGTTTGCCACAAACACGTTCGCTAACGATAAACCTAGGGGCGGTGTTTCCAATTTTGCGGAAATCCGCCTTGATTTTTTCCACGAGAACATCCGCGACTACGAACGCGGACTGTGCATTAACGACGGTATTGCATACGTAAAATACGTTGCGAACAGCGTCCGCTGGGAACAGAAATCGTTCTTGTCTTATCCCGATCGTGTATTCGTTCACCGCGTTCAATCGAGTGAAAAAGCCGATTTTAACGTGCGCTTGGTAATCCCCTATCTGGGAGAACGTACCCCCGAAGAGGGCGGCAGAACGGGCGAAGTGACGACAAAAAACGATAACCTTTTGGTGATGCGCGGTACACTCCCCTCTCGTGATTTAATCTACGAAGGGTGGGTACGTATCGCAACGAACGGGGTTTTAACAGCGAAAGACGGCGTTTTAGAAGTGCGCGATGCAACGGACACCGTTCTGTATTTCGTTGCCGATACTTCGTACGTATTAAAAGAAGAGGTCTTTTTAGACGGCTGTCACAAAGCCCTCGGCGCTGATCCGCACGAGTGGGTGGAACAAAACCTGCAACGGGTGGTTGCGCTGGGCTATGACGAGCTGTTAAAACGGCATACCGCGGACGTATCGGCGTTGCTTTCGCGCGTACATCTTGATTTCGGCGGCGTCGCAGACGCTCGCTATACGGACGAGCTATTACAAAGCTATCGCGACGGCAATCCCGAGCCCTATCTGGAAGAGCTGTATTATCAATACGGCAGATACCTTTTGGTGTCTTCGTCGCGCAAGGGCACTCCCCCTGCTTCGCTGCAAGGCTGCTGGAACGTGCACGACAAATCCCCTTGGGGGAGCGGTTTTTGGCATAACATCAATGTCCAGATGAATTACTGGCCCGCCTTTAACTCGAACCTTGCCGAAACCTTTACCGCGTACGTCGATTATTACAAAGCCTACCATAGACAAGCCGCGATCAATGCGGAAAACTATATCCGCGAAACCGCGCCTGAAAATTACGTGGCTGGCGAGTGCGGCTGGACGATCGGTACGGCGGCGTACTGCTACGAGATCAGCGGTATGCCCGAAAATACGCACTCTGGGCCGGGCACGGGTGGGTTGACCGCTAAGATGTTCTGGGATTATTACGATTTTACACGTGACGAAAACGTTTTGCGCGAAATCACCTATCCTGCTATCCACGACACGTCTAAATTTATGACGAAATGCCTGCGCGAATACGACGGTGAATTTTTGACCGAGCTTTCCGCTTCGCCCGAACAGATTATCGGCGGTCGCGGTGTGTGGAGCCTGCCTATCCAACCATACTATCATACGGTTGGATGTGCATTTGACCAACAAATGCTCTATGAAAACGTCGCCGATGACCTCAAATGCGCCGAGCTTTTGGGCACGTCCGATACTATGACGGAGCTTGAACGCACACAAATCAACGGCTACAGCCCCGTACTCATCGGATATAGCGGTCAAATCAAGGAATACCGCGAAGAGAATTTTTACGGCGAGATCGGCGAAACCAAACACCGCCATATCTCTCAGCTCGTTGCACTCTCCCCTGGCACGCAGATCACGAGCGAAACGCCAGCGTGGATGGATTCTGCAAAGCAAACTCTGCTTCTTCGCGGCGACGATTCTACGGGTTGGGCGCTGGCGCACCGTTTGTGCGCGTGGGCAAGAACGGGTGACGGTGATCACGCATATCGGCTCTTACAGCAGCTCTTGAAAAACAAGACGTATCCAAACCTTTGGGACGTGCATCCCCCTTTCCAAATCGACGGGAATTTCGGCGCAGTGAACGGCATCACGGAGATGCTGATGCAAAGCCACGAAGGATATATTCATCTCTTACCGTCCGTGCCCAAGCATTTGAAAACGTTCTCGTTTTACGGATTGAAAGCGCGCGGCAACTTCACCGTTTCGTGCCAAGTGCAAGACGGCATTATCCAAAAAGCGGAAATCACATCCAACGTTGGCGGCAAGGTCCGCATTCGCGCGATCGGCGCAAAAAACGTGACGGTAAAAACGAAAGACGGTAGGGACGTGACCGCAACGACGGACGATTTCTTCTGTTCTTTCGATAGCGAAAAAGGTGAAACATATACCCTTGTCGGGTTTGAAACGGCACATCGCTGTGCACCGCCGACCAAACTGCAAGCCGCGTATAATGAAAAAGGCGTAGAACTTGCTTGGCAAGGCACGAGTACGCGTTATGCGATCTATCGTGCCGTCGGCAACGACAGCGGATATACACTGCTCGGCTACACCGCCGAGAACCGTTTCTTGGACGTGGAATACAACGCAAACAACAAAGCGCGCCTGACCTATCGCGTGACGTGCATTGGTGAAACGCCTGCCACGGAGAGCGAAGGTACAGCAGCGTTTTTACACCCTGCAAGCGCGCTGGAAATTGCCCGATATAAACATTTTATGCGGCAAAATAATCTATAACGTACACATTTTGGCATATAACAGCCCCCGAAGTCAGTTGACTTCGGGGGCTGTTTTTATTTCGATACGATTAAAGGGTTGCGATCGCTCTTTCAATACGCGCAAGGGTGCGCGCTTCGCCCAAGATCTGCATAATCGTCCAAAGGTCGGGGGTATTGGAAAGCCCCGTCGTTGCAATACGCAGCATTTCCGCCACGTCCGAAACGTTGCCGGGATATGCCGTAGGGTCGGCTTTGTATGCCTTCATATCCGTCGCAAAACCGTTTTCCGTTGCAATTGTCTTTACCTTATCAAACCAAGTGGACATATCGTCTTGAACCGAATAGGTTGCCTTGAACCCGTTCAGCACCTTTTTCACCGTTTCGCTATCAAAACGATATTCGTATACGGGTGCAAACGTGTTGTCAAAGAAATATTCGATCATTTCCACCGCTTGTTTCGCGCACACGAAATCCTTTCTGCGTTTCTTACCACCGATACCCATACAAAGGGTTAACACTTTGCACAGATATTCCTTGTCGGCAAAGTACGCCTTTTGCATGTCCGTACCGAATTCGTTCGCCCAGTCGGCAAGGAAATCGTACATTTCTTCCGCCGACAACGTCGCCATAAACGTCTTTGAAATATCGTTGAGTTTCAAAATATCGAACAGCGCGCCGCTCTTACCCATTTTTCCAATGGAATATTTGAATTCGTCCAGCGGTTTATCGGGGAATTTTAAGAGCCACTCTTCAAAGTTCGAATTTAAGAGCGTCATCATATACGTTCTCACCGCCGTGGGGTGATAGCCCTGTTCACGATAAAACGTGAGCGAGGCTTCGGGATCTTTACGCTTGGAGAGCTTGCGGCGCGTTTCGCCGTCGATCTTTTGGATTGAACAGTTGTGACCGTATTTGGGGAGTTTGAACCCGAGTACTTTGAACAGTTCGATATGGATAGGCAAGGACGAGAGCCATTCTTCGCCGCGGATCACGAGCGTGGTACGCATAAAATGATCGTCGATAGCGTGCGCAAAGTGGTAGGTCGGGATACCGTCCGATTTCAAAATGACGACGTCTTGATTATTCTCCGTCACTGTAATATCCCCTTTTACCTGATCGTGGAAGGTGTGTTTTTGCTCCACGTCGCCTTGCGATTTCAGACGAATAACGTAGGGTTTTCCTGCCTTTAAGTTTTCATAGATCTCTTCTTCGCTCAAATTGCGACATTTTGCAAATTCGCCGTAATAACCGGGCAGGAGTTTGTTTTCCGTCTGGTATTCGCGCGTTTTTTCCAGATCTTCTTCCGTGCAAAAACAAGGATATGCCAACCCCTGACGGATCAGCTCTTTGGCATAAGCATGATAGATTTCGGCGCGTTGGCGCTGATAATACGGTCCGTAATTACCGCAAAGATCCGCCCCTTCGTCAAAGTTTACGCCAAAATATTTCAGCGATTTGTGGATAACCTCCACCGCTCCTTCTACCTTGCGCATTTCGTCCGTATCTTCGATACGCAGATAGAAACTACCACCGCTTTGGTGCGCGATACGCTCGTTCGCGAGTGCCACGTACAGGTTGCCCAAATGCATAAAGCCCGTGGGGCTGGGGGCAAGACGGGTGACGTGCGCGCCTTGCGGAAGGTCACGCTCGGGGTATGCCTGCTCATAATAATCGAGCGGTTTCACGTTTTCGTCGGGAATTAACGCTTGTGCAAGTTTGTTCAAATCCATATTCGTATATCCTTTTACTTTATTTTCCTAAATATTGTAGCATTTGCGTTCGCCGTTGTCAAATGCTTGACGGCGAGTAATCTCGTTTACACGTCGAAAAAATCAACGTTTTTATAATCAATCTCGTACAGACCGTTTTCAATGCCGTGCACAATCTCGACGATCTGGCGGCAAAGGGGCGTTTCCACGCCAACGCGCTCCCCTTCTTTCACTACTGCACCGTCCACAAAATCGATCTCGCATTTCCTTCCGTTTTGCACGTCTTTGAGCATTCCCGAAAGGAGTTTTTTGTGCTTTTTCATCGCAAAGGGCAGCACCATGTACGCGATGAACCGCTTTATCGGCGTTCTTCCGCCGAGCATTTTTTCCATATCGTGCCCCTGCATCGGCGCGAGCTTTACCCCCGACGCCTTTGCCACGTCCATACACTCACGCAAAACGCCGAGCGCGATTTTACGACTCTTATGCCGACGCGCCACTTCACCAAAGGTCAGCCCCGTCACCGTCGATAAGCCCGAAAACGCCGCGTTGATCGCGAGCTTGCTCCACCTTGCGCCCGATAAATTGTCCGTGGTTTTTACAAAATCGTCCTTTCCCGTCGCCTTGCCTACATATGCCAAAATATCCGCTAACAACGGCGTTTTTTCGCCGTCGTTGTGATAGCCGCCAAGCTCTATACGCATCGCCTCTATTTTGGACGTGAGCGCCGTTTTTCCGTCGCCGAGAAAGGTAGCGCCAAACGACGTCGCCGCGCCGTAGGTGCGATTCTCCCCGATTACGTCTGCCACGCTACGTTCAGGGAAACCGTTTTGCGTGGTACACACCGCCGTATCTTCGTGCAGGAAAGGCAACAAGTTTTGCAGGATTTCGCCGTTAAAACGCTGTTTCGTCATCAGGAATATCACGTCGTATTTTCCCGTCATTTCCGACGACAACAAGGCGTGTACGGGTATGGTTAATTCCAACCCGTCCCCTTCGCAAACGACCGTTGCGCCCCTTTCGCGCATACCTTGTACGTGTGCAATATTGCGCGTAATAAGATCGACGTTTTTCAATCCGCCTTTGGTGAGCAACGCGCCCAACACCGTGCCCATCGCACCAGCGCCGTATATCGCAATCCTTGCGTTTTCCGCCGTCACTACTCTGCTCATTTCCCCAGCGCCTTTACAACTTCTTGTAACGATTCCGCGATCGATGCGCCGCAAAGATCCACGACAACGTCCGCGTATTTTTCATACAACGGCACGCGTTCTTCGTACAGATCTTTGAGCGTAAAACCTTCTTTGAGTGCCACACCGCGCTTTTTCAGATCGCCCAAACGGCGAGCGATAATCTCATACGGGAGCTTTAAGTACACGATTGTGCCCATTTCTTTGAGTTTTTGCATCGCGCTGTCGCGATAAATGACGCTGCCGCCCGTCGCGATCACGCAACGGTTCGCCGCAATCTCGGAATTGACTTTGCCTTCAATATCCAAAAAAGCCTCTCTACCCACCTCTGCGATAATCTCGTTCAAGCGTTTGCCTTCGCGCGCAACAATGACGCTGTCGCTGTCGATATAGCCGTAGCCGATCACCTCAGACAGCTCCGTGCCAATCGTCGTTTTACCACTACCCGGCATACCGATCAAAATAACGTTGTTCCTTTTCATAGCCTTTCTCCCATATCTTAATGGCGTGTATCGTCCTCGTAAACCTCGCAAAAGCGTGCTGCAAAGGACGGTTCTTCGCCTCCTGCATACAGATGCCCCGTATCGCCAAAGCCTGCGCAGCGGAAAATTACCGTGCCCTTATCCCGTTCTTCGGTATAGACCGTCGTCACCGACGACGTCAAAGCCGTAAAATGATGCCAAAGCGGAATCGCAGAAAAACCAAGCAGATGCGAAAGTAGCAGCATTTCCAGCCCGAAATGGCAGAAAAGCGCAATCGTATCGTGATTGCCTTGCTCCGTTTTATACAATTCGCCCTCGCGCGTATAACCGTGCTGCGCCAACAGCGAGTCCAGCCCGTCCGTCACGTAGCGAACGCGGCTCTCCATCTCCGCCGGCTTATAAAAATCCTGCTTGTACCAGTTCTTATAATGATACATGTCTTCATTATGCACCCAGTCGTTCGGTTTCCAGTCCCACGCGTGCGTGCTTTGTCCTGACGGCAACTGCACGGCAGGGTGAGCGAATTCCGCCAGCCAGTCCTTAATCACAATGCCGTTTTCTTTACCCAGCGCCCGTGCCGTGTAATCGCAGGTATGTTTTGCTCTGCCAAGCGGCGACGAATACAAATAATCGATTTTTTCCTTGCAAAGTTTTTGCGCGAGCAACGCTGCCTCTTTATGCCCCTTCTTCGTCAGCGTATCGTTGGCATAGTCGGGATCGCCGTGGCGAATAATCAAGAGCCTCATACGTCGATTTCCTCCATAAACGGCACGAGAATTGCGTTCTGCACGTATAAATCTTCGTCCTTAATCTTTAATCTATCCCCGTCCAGTTCAAAATATTTCACCGACGATTTGAGAGAGTTCGGGAAATCGTCCCCGATCGGATTACCGAATTTTTCTTCGTATTCTTTGAGCGAAACGCCGTAGGACGTACGCAAAGCAAGCATTAAAAATTCAAATTTTGCCGTATTTTCATCCACTTCCTCGCTGGTGATCGCTGGATAAAACCCCGAAATGATACACTTCATATATTCGTCCAAATCGAACGTGTTGGTAAAACGCCGCCCCAGCATAAACGAGCTAGCCGAAACGCCCACGCCGATATACTCGCCGCGTTTCCAGTAATTGAGATTGTGCTTACTCTCGTAGCCGTCCATCGCAAAATTAGACACTTCGTAACGTTTATATCCCTTTTCTTCCAGCAACTTTTTGCCGTATTCGTACAGCTCTGCCACTTCGTCGTCATCAGGCAACTCACCGTTGAGATAATCGGTGTAGATAGGCGTGCCATCTTCTGCCTTTAAGGCATACATAGAGATATGTTTCGATCCGCAAGCGTGCGCCAACTCGATCGTCTTTTTTACGTCGTCTTTCGTCTGGTTTTTTAGCCCCAGCATAACGTCAGTGCTAAAATTCTGCCCTTTTAACAGATTTGTAGCGTACACGTAATCGCGCGCGTTATGGATTCTACCAAGATCGGCAAGCTGACTGTCGATAGCCGTTTGCAAACCGATGGAAAAACGGTTGACACCTGCCTGCAAATACGTCTGCACTTTCGTTTCGCCGATCGTGCCCGGATTGAGCTCCAACGTAATTTCGGCGTCCTTTTTCAGGCGGAAACAGGCGCGAATCTGGTTCATCGCGCCCAAAATGAGCTTAGGGGGAATATACGACGGCGTACCACCGCCAAAATATACGGTGTCAAATTCGTAATCTTTCAGCTCTTCGCCGCGCATTTTTAATTCCTTATACAGGCACGCCATATATGCGTCCGCGTATGCAATTTTGTCGGGATACGACGTGAAATCGCAATACGTACATTTGTGTCTGCAAAAGGGTACGTGAATATAAATACCAGCCATATATCTTCCTTCCGTCGCTGCAAAAGCGACGTGATTTGTTGATGTCGTTGTACTGTTTAAACGGCGGCGCTGCGAGTCCTATTCGATCGATACCGCTCTCATACCCACACGGGGAAATTATGCACACGTGGGGAAAGATAGTAAGACTTGCCCGCGGTGGCTCACCGCTTAATCCTTGTTCGTCTTTAAGATTTCCATAAATCCTTCGCTCGGCACGTCTACGCTCCCCACCTTACGCATACGTTTTTTACCTTCTTTCTGTTTTTCAAGTAGTTTGCGTTTACGCGTAATGTCGCCGCCGTAGCACTTCGCCAAGACGTCTTTGCGGACTGCCTTCACCGTTTCACGGGCGATGATTTTGCCGCCGACCGCCGCCTGCACGGGAATTTCGAACAGCTGACGAGGGATTGCCTCTTTCAGGTTTTCGCAAAGCGTTCTGCCCCGTTCATATGCCCTGCCTTCGAACACAATCGTCGAGAGCGCGTCGCAGATTTCGCCGTTGAGCAAAATATCCAACCGTACGAGTTTAGAACGCTGATAGCCAGCCAACTCGTAATCAAAGCTCGCATATCCCTTTGTCCTCGATTTCAGGCTGTCGAAAAAGTCATAAACAATCTCGTTAAGCGGCAGCGTGTATTCGAGTTTTACACGACGTTCGTCCATATACGTCATATTCTTGAAAACGCCGCGTTTTTCCTTGCAAAGATCCATAATCGGCCCCATATAATCGGGGGGCGTATAGACGTCCGCCTTGACAATCGGCTCTTCCATATACTCGATATCGGACGGATCGGGCAAGTGGGACGGATTATCGACAAAGAATTCTTCGCCGTCCGTTTTGTGCACCAAATAGCTAACCGACGGTGCGGTGGTGATGATGTCGAGATTAAACTCGCGCTCGATACGCTCCTGAATAATCTCCATATGCAAAAGCCCAAGGAAACCGCAACGGAAACCAAATCCGAGCGCCACCGAATTATCGGGCTCAAAAATCAGCGCAGCGTCGTTCAGCTGCAATTTACAAATCGCGTCTTTCAAATCGTTAAATTTGCTCCCGTCCAAGGGATAAATACCGCAAAAGACAACGGGCTGCACTTTTTTATACCCGGGCAAAGGGGCGGGTGCGGGATTAGTAGCCAGCGTGACCGTATCTCCCACCGCCACGTCTTGGATCGATTTGATCGACGCCGCGATATACCCTACTTCACCTGCCTTCAAGCACTCCTTGGGGAAGAGTCCGGGTGCGAACGCGCCGACTTCCGTCACGTCATACACCGTCGGGGATAAAAAGCTCCTAATTTTGTCCCCCACTTTCACCGTACCGTCCACAATGCGAACGAACAAAATAACACCTTTATAGTTATCGTAATAGCTATCGAAAATGAGTGCCTTTAACGGCGCTTCGGTGTCGCCGCTGGGCGCAGGGAAATAGTCCTTGATCGCCTCTAACAAATCTTCGATATTCGTGCCTTCTTTCGCTGAAACGCAAGGCACGCCGTCCGCAGGCAAACCAATGACGTCCTCGATCTCCTTTTTCACTTCGTCCACTCGTGCACTCGGCAGATCGATTTTGTTGATAACAGGTAAAATTTCCAGATCGTTTTCGAGCGCCAAATACACGTTCGCGAGCGTCTGCGCCTCCACGCCTTGCGTGGCGTCCACGACCAAAATCGCGCCTTCGCACGCCGCCAGCGAACGGCTGACTTCGTAGGTAAAGTCCACGTGCCCCGGGGTGTCGATCAGGTTATATTCGTATTCCTGCCCGTCTTGGGCATTGTAATACATACGGACGGGGGTGAGTTTGATCGTGATACCGCGCTCACGCTCGATGTCCATACTGTCAAGCAGTTGCTCTTCCATATCGCGTTTGGACACCTGCCCCGTGCGCTCGATCAGTCGATCGGCAAGGGTGCTCTTGCCGTGGTCAATGTGTGCTATAATACAAAAATTTCTTAATCGGGAATTCGGTTTTGCCATAATCTTTCCTTAATTATCTTGTCTTCTTACTGTATTCTCTCTTATCTGCTCTCGCGGAAATATTCGATAAAGCTGTGGAGTGCATACGAAACGGGTTTGTTTTTCGGGAGCAGCATCCCCACCGAACGAACGGGCAGAACGGGATCGGTATGTATCTCGAACAGCTCGCCCGTACCTAAGCGGTGTGCGGCGTATTCGCGCGGAATAATACCCACGCCCATACCGCGCAAGACCAGCCGTTTCATCAAATCCCAGCTCCCCACCTCGATCGACGGACGCAATTCCACGCCTACCGCGTCGAAGAAATTGTCGAGCGCGCGGCGCGATACGGTGTTCTTGTCCATCAAAATCAACGGATATTTTTTCAACTGCGCCAAGGATACTTTTCCTTCCGCCAGCTCCTTATATTTTTCCCCTGCAACGAAAATATCGTTCAAACGCATATAGTTGCCGTGAAGATCGAGCTCGGGATCAACGTCAATCGGGAGATTGACGAACGCCACGTCGCAACGGTCGGCTTTGAGTTTTTCAATCGTATCGGGGGTGAAATCTGCTAGCAACTCGATCTTCACCGCGGGAAAACGTTCGTGGAAATCCACGATTTTGTCCGCAAGGAAATATTCGAAAATCGTATCGCTTGCACCGATACGGATCGTACCCGTCGCCGACATCTTCGTTTGGGCAATACGGCTCTCCGCCTCGTTTAACAAATTCAGCGCGCGTTCCACTTCGTCAAAAATCAGTTTGCCGCCCTGCGCGGACAACTCCATACCACGGTGGGTACGATTGAACAAGCTAACCCCTAGCTGATTTTCCAGCTGCTTGACCGACTGCGATACCGCAGGCTGGGAAATGTATAATTCTTCCGCTGCACGCGTCAAGCTGCCGCATTTCGCCACCGTATAAAATACTCTGTATAAATCTAAATTGACCATACTCTACCATCCTTATCCTTTGCCCTTATCTATCCGCGACTTATTTCCCCACGCAGAATTTCGAAAAGATCTCTTCCAGGATTGCCTCAGTCGCAGTTTCCCCCGTGATCTCGCCCAACGCGTCCCAAGCCTCTTTCACATCGATGCCGATGAGATCGAGCGGCTGTGCCGCACGGCAAGCCCCGATCGCCTTTTGCAAGCTGTCTTGGGCGCGTTTGAGTGCTTCAAAATGCCGTTCTTCGATCAAGAACGCCGCGTCTTCGCCTCTCGCACCAAAGCCCTTTTCGTAAAGCAGCGCTTTGAGCTTTTCAATGCCCTCGCCCGTGATTGCGGAAGTGTGCACGTCTGCATCCGTTTCCGTTTCGTCGCGCGTTAAGTCGATTTTGTTAAACACTTTGATGAGCGGTTTGTCCGCGATCATCTCCAAAACGCGCGCATCTTCTTCGTCCGAAACGCCGCTGTAATCGGCAACGAACACCGCCACGTCCGCCGCGCGAATAATTGATTGCGCACGTTCAATACCGATGCTTTCGATCATATCGCCGCTCTCGCGCACCCCTGCCGTGTCGTAAAGATTGAATTTTCTGCCGTCGATTTCCAGCGTACCTTCCACCGCGTCGCGCGTCGTGCCTGCTATGTTCGATACAATGGCTTTATCATAACCGAGCAACCTGTTTAAGAGAGAGCTCTTGCCCGTATTCGGTTTGCCGCAGATCGCGACCGTCACCCCCGATTTGATCTTTTTCCCGACGGCGTAGCTCGCCGTCAAAGCGGAAATCGCGCCGCTCAATTTTTGCAGCTGCGGAATCAGCTCTTCCACGTGCTCTTCTTCAATGTCTTCTTCGGGATAATCCACCGAAACGTCAATCCCTGCGAGCATCGTTTTTAATTGTGATTGCAGATCACGTACCTTGTTCGTCAGTTTTTCGCTGTATAAGAGATACCCTGCCTTGACTTCCGCTTCCGATTCGCCGTTGATCATATCCGCAACCCCTTCCGTTGCCGCCAACGACAGCTTGCCGTTCAAAAAGGCACGTTTTGTAAACTCGCCGCGCCCAGCAGGGCTTGCCCCCAAACGAAAGGTCTGTTTCAAAATGCCGCGTGCCACGCTCTCGCCGCCGTGGCATTGAAATTCCACGATATCCTCGCCCGTATAGCTGGCAGGCGCTCTAAAATACACGCAAAGTCCGTAATCGGAAAAACCGCCCCCGTCGATTTGACCGGGGTACATACGGTACGGCTCAAAATTCTCCACCTTCGTCTTCCCGACGGGCGTGAACATTTTCGCCGCGATTTCCAGCGGATTTTTACCGCTGATACGGATGATTGCCACACCGCCTTTACCAGGGGGCGTAGCGATTGCCGCTATATTTCTTTCCATCGTGCGCTCCTTTGCCGTTCCTTGGAACGTCCTTCGCGTTTAGTTATAATTTTCAATTATAACTATCCATATTATACCACAGCATTTTCCACAAGTAAACCGTTTGAAGGCGATTTTGCACAAAAAAAGACGGGAAATATAACTTTTTCTTATCCCGTCTTATCGTTTTTATTCTATTGTATTTGCAAAACGCCCCTCAATCGCGGCTCAATCGAAAAACCCGTCCGAATTCCCGTCCTTCTCCCCCGTACTATCCGCGGAAAATTCCCCGAACGGATCGTCCGATTTTTTATCCGAAGAAAACTCCGAAAAGGGCTCTTGCGGTTGTCCCGACGGCGCGTTTTGACCGCCGTAATTCTGTCCGTGATTTTGTCCATATCCCTGCGGCCCGTAGCCACCGTACGGCGATCCATAGCCGCCGTTTGGTCCGTAATGCGGCTGATTTCTATGCATATATGCCTCGCGCTTTGCACGCATATATGCCCCGTAATCCACCGCTTTGCGGTTGCGGAGCACGAACACGAGCACGCAACGGCTGATAGGAATCAACAGCGTGACAATCGCCATCCACATATATCCTTCGGGGTTGTATTTTTTGAACAAACCAATCAGGAGCACGAACATCATAATCTCGAACGCCAGCCCGAAAATCATCTCCACGAGATACACGACGTCATAGTAATAATTGTAAATGATACGGTCAAAACGCGTGCCGCCGTTCCAGAGCGCGCGGAGCTGTTCCAGCGCGTCGTCTGCCGTTTCGTAGCGGATACAGCCGCTATGATGCAGATAGATATCCGACGCGATATACGAGAACGCAAGTACCGTCACCAGAATTTGCGCGATCATCGCAAACAGGCCTGCACGTTTGATTTTGTGCCCAAAAAACGTCACTTCGCCTGCCAACCTGCCCATCAGCAAAATGTTCGCGAAAGGCACGAACGCCAACGCGCGGCGACCGATCCCCCGTTTTTTTGCCATACAATACAGCCCGACACCCTGTAAAATAAAGAATACCGTGCCGATAAGCGCTGCGATCAGTGCGTTCACGAGCAATAATTGACTGTAATGCGGATCGTTCGGCTCGATATGTCCAAAGGTCAACGTAACCATCCCAATCCCATCGTATAAAGACCACAATTCCATAGAGTATTTTTCTCCGTTCCCTCGATCACGTATCGGGGGTTTTGTTAAATTTCGTATTCCACCTGCATCAAAGTCAAGCCCTTGGCAGGCATCGTTTTGCCCAGCAAATTCCGCTCTCCCGTTTGATATGCCTGTTGCAGGCTTTCCGCCGTGCGCTTGCCGTTGGCAAGGTCGAGCAATTCTCCCGTCATCGTACGCACCATATTGTATAAAAAGCCGTTGCCCGTGACGTAAATTTTTAGATCTCTGCCTCCAAACGATTGCAGTTCTTCCACACGCACTTCGTACACCGTGCGCACCGTTGTCTTGACGGACGAGCCCGACGCGCAAAACGCCTTAAAATCGTGCTCCCCTTCAAAAAGCTGCGCCGCTGCCTGCAATTTTTCGAGTGTTGGCGCGTTGTCAATCCGTACCGCATACCGCTCTTTTAGGGGCATTTCACGCTCGGACACGTATAAGGAATAGCAATACGTTTTACGCTTTGCCGAGCGGTTGCTATCGAAACCATCGGCAGCCGCCCACCCTTCAATCGCACGAATTTCAGGGGGCAAAAAACGGTTTAGACAGTCGGGCATTTTTTCGGGTGGCACGCTATCGTTTTCCAAATCAAAATGGCACACCTGCCCTGCCGCGTGCACGCCTGCGTCTGTTCTACCGCTGCCCGTCACGCGCACGTCCACGCCTAACGCCGTTTGGATTGCCTTTTCTAAACATTCCTGCACGGAAAGGGCGTTTTTTTGGCGTTGCCAGCCGGCAAACGTCGTGCCATCGTATGCAATTTTCAATACGTAGCGCATAACCGTCCCTTCCTTTTTCGTTTTTTACACGAGCGCGAGCGTGTAAATTTTTAATAAGATAATCGCCGCTAACAGTGCGGCTGCCAAGACTGCCGCGAGCAAATCGCGCCAACCATAGGTGAGCTTCTTATATTTGGTGCGTTTTTTACTGCCCGAATAGCAGCGCGCGTCCATCGCATCGCCCAGTTCGTCCGCGCGTCGAAACGCACTGATTAAAAGCGGTATCAAAATGGGCAAGAGCGCCTTGATGCGCTTTACAAAATTTCCACTCTCAAAATCTGCTCCGCGCGCCTTTTGCGCATTCATAATACGTCCCGTCTCGTCCGTTAAAATGGGGATAAAACGCAAAGCGATTGAGATGATAAGCGCAAGTTCGTGCACGGGGAAATGAAGCAATTTCAGCGGCTTTAACAAGCTCTCGATGCCGTCCGCAAGGGATACGGGGGTGGTCGTCAACGTCAATAGCGCCGAGCCGAGCACAAGCAACAAAAGTCGCACCGCCAAGAACGATGCGTTATAGAGCGCACGGTCGGTAATGATCAGCCAGCGCCAAGGCTTGGGTAGATCGTAAAGCGGCGTACCGCCGTCGAACAACAACAGATTAAGCACGCTCATAAATACGAGCAAGAAGATCACCGCTTTGACCGAACGGAGCAGGCTCTTAAAGGGCACGCGTGAGAAAATTGCGATGAGCAAAAACATAAACGCACATGCGCCGAGCGCATAAAAATTATCTCCTAAAAAGATCGCCACGATATACGCAATCAAAAATAGGATTTTTGTACGCGGATCGAGCCTATGCACGAAGGATTTGGCAGGGTAATACTGTCCGAAAGCAACGTCACGCATCCGTCTGCCCCCCTTCGCAAGCCGTTGAACGCGTACCGTCCCCCGTCTTTTGTATATATTCGAGTGTTTTTTGCACAAAATCGTCCGTCGTATAGTCGCAGTCGATCGCCATACCGCTCTGGCGGCATTTCGCCGCAATCTTCGCCGTAAACGGCACGTCCAAGCCAAGGGATATTACATTTTGCATATTGTCGAACAAGCCTTTGGGCGTGTCCGTCGCCACGATTTTACCGTCCGAAAAAATCGCCGCACGGTTGCAGTTTTCCGCAATTTCGTCCATATCGTGCGATACGATGATCACCGTCTTGCACCAGTCGCGGTGGATCTTGTGTAAGAGCGACATAATTTCTTCTTTGCCGAGCGGATCAAGGCCTGCCGCAGGCTCGTCCAAGACCAAAATTTGCGGCTTTGTCACAATCACGCCTGCGATCGCCACGCGGCGTTTTTGACCGCCCGACAGCTCGAACGGGGAACGCCTTTTTACCTTTTCGTAATCCAGCCCCACCGTTTCCAACGCTTCGCGAACAGACGTTTCCACTTCCGTTTCGCTCATATCCTTGCAGAAATTCTTTAGACCGAACGCCACGTCTTCAAACACCGTCTCGGCAAAGAGCTGGTATTCGGGATATTGAAAGACCATGCCCACCTTACTACGCAACGTCTTAAAATCAGTTTTTTTGTCCGTCAGATCATACCCGTTCACCGTCAAAACTGTTTTCGGCGGCACAGATTGCCCCTTTTTGAGTTTCTTTTCTTTGTATTTTTTTTGTGCGGAAGGCACTCTTAACAGCGCGTTCAAATGCTGTACAAAGGTGGATTTGCCGCTACCCGTATGCCCGATAATCCCAAAAAAATCTCCTGCGTTGATCGTCAAATGCACGTCGTCCAAGGCGTGCGTTTCAAAGGGCGATTTTGGGTTATATACAAAGGATAAATGTTCGCAAATCACCGCCCCTTCTCCATCTGCAACGTGATCCAGCGACGTTGAACGCGTACCGTCCCCCACCGTTTTCGCATTTTTAACACAGGAATAGGACTTGCCTCCCTGCCAAACAGAGAGTATGCCGTCTGCGATCTTCTCTTCGTCCATCGTATCCTTGAGCGCAACGCCGCCGCGGCGCAGACCGCGACATACGCGAATTTGTCTGGGCAGTGTCAGGGAATATTCTTCCAGCTCCGTTTCGCGCGCGAAAATATCGACAGGTTTGCCTTCCATCACGATACGTCCCTTGCTCATCACGATCGCGCGGTCGGCAAGCATCGCCTCTTCGGGAAAATGCGTAATCAAAATCACCGTGATTTTTTCTTCGCGGTTGAGCCGCAAAACAACGTCCATTACTTCCTTTCTGCCGCGCGGATCGAGCATCGCCGTCGCTTCGTCCAAAATCATTACGCGCGGTTTCAGCGCCAGCACCCCTGCCAGCGCAATACGCTGTTTTTGGCCGCCCGAAAGGCGCGAAGGGGTAGAGCCGCGGAATTCGCTCATAGCTACGGCATCAAGCGCGAACGCGATACGATCCCCGATTTCCTTGCGTTCCATACCCACGTTTTCAGGGCCAAACGCTACGTCGTCCTCGACAATAGACGCCACCATTTGGTTGTCAGGGTTCTGGAAAACAATCCCTACTTGCTTTCTGATCGCAAAGAGATTTTTTGGGTTTTTTGCGTCCAATCCAAACACCGTGATCTCCCCTTCCGACGGGGAAAGCAAGCCGTTTGTCAACCGCGCGAGCGTCGATTTGCCGCTACCATTATGTCCCAAAACGGCGACAAACTCCCCTTCTTCCACAGACAGATCGAGTCCGTCCAAAGAAAAAGCGGTATCCTCCGCGAAAACGTCATCGTCTTGCGGATCGTCCGTCGTATAAGAAAAATGCACTTTTTCAAACTTTACAGCTGTCATCTTCTTCCGTTTCTCCTGCATCAGGGCATATGCGCCGAATGTATAATGCTTTATTATTATAGCAGACTTTTTTCATTTTTACAATGAAAATAAGGTGAAATTATGTGTTCATTGTCGAAAAAAATATTTTTTTCGCTTTCTTTTCGTGCTTTTAACAAAAACAAAACTTTGTAAATCTACTTATCAATCCCGTTTTTGCAAACTCACCGTCAAAAGTATCCCCTTTACATTGTAATTTTATGTCCTTGCCCCGAAATAGATATACGGTTTTGTTCGAGCGCCTTTTTAATAAAATCTGCAAAGATTATCGTTTACGACTCCGACGTGAAGTGATAATATCGACAATACGACGGTTGGTTTCTTCAGGCAAACACTCGTCCTTACATCTATTTCCCGCTTCCATATGGAAAATGGGAATATGCAAACGCTTTGCAGGGATAGCCGACAAGCAACTATTCGTATCCCCGAGGATAACCGAACGCCATAATATTTTTTGTCATCGGTCGGTACGAGCAAATCTCCATGCTCTTCGTAATAACGTTTCGCCGCCACATAATTCTTTTCCCAAGCGATATCGCGAAAATTATCCCACACCATACCAATGGAGTCTAACTTCGCAATCCTTTTTTCATCTAAATTGCCGTACTGTTCACCATTGCGAACC
>JAFTSO010000038.1 GCA_017467265.1 Clostridia bacterium | reverse complement strand
CGCTTCCATAAATTTCAGAACGGGAATTTCCTTAATTTCGGGAATCTCGATATGCAAGAGATCGACTTCGTTTTTGTATTCCGTTCTCAAAAGATTCATAATGTGTTTGAGAACGCCTGCCTCCATATTCATAATGTCTTCAAAGCTGTCGATAAAGCCCATTTCGAAGTCCATCGAAATATATTCGTTCAGGTGACGGCTGGTGTCGTGATGCTCCGCACGGAATACGGGCGCGATTTCAAACACGCGTTCGTACACCGCTACCATCGCTTGCTTATACAGATGGGTCGACTGCGCCAGATATACCTGCTTGCCAAAATAGTCGAGCTTGAATACGTTCGTGCCCCCTTCCGCGCCTGCAAAGTTGATCTTCGGCGAGTGGATTTCGGTAAAGCCCTGCGCCGTCAAATATTCTCTAAAACCGCGCTGAATCCCTTCTTGCAACTTAAAAATAGCGCGTTCCTTGGGATTACGCAGGGTGACGGGACGATAGTCGAGCTTGGTCGACAGATCGCAGTTGACCTGCTTTTTCGTGATAACGACGGGCGGAATTTCCGCAGGGTGCGAAAGCAGCTCAATGTTGTGAATCTGCACTTCGTAGCGTTTGCTGCCGTCCTTGGTTTCGCCTGCCACCACTTTGCCTGTGATCTTTGCCGCGCACTCTTCCTTTACGTCTTCGCTCATACGATAGTCGGAAAAGCTTTCCGCATATACGCATTGAATCGTTTCGCGTGCCGTACGCAAAATCACAAACGCAAAATCCGACATCATACGGATATTGTGAATCGTGCCTTTAATCGTCACGATTTCGTTCTCGTACTTCTCAAAATCGGCGTATGCCACCGTCTTTTCGTTGATTTCTCCCGTAATAAACATAATTTTACCTCTTTTGCAATAAAATTGCATTTTTCTCACTTTTCTATTTTAATCCCTTTCACAAAAAAAAGCAAGAAAATAATCCCCCTTTTGTTAAAAAAATGTTTTTTTAATAAAAAACATTGCGGCGCGCCTTTCTTTTCCGTAAAAACGAATATTGCACAGCCCGATTTTTTGCGCGTATTTTGTTGACAAAGCCACACGGCAAGAGTATAATAAGAGTACAATCTGCGGTGTACGGAGTTCGACGCTTTTGCGGAATCCACATTATTTATTCGGGAGCGGTTATTCTCGGCGATAGACAAGGTCTGTATTTATACGGAAAGTTCGAGGCGTCAAGATGCGGCACCCACCTGCTTATCGCGGGTTCACCCTTCGTCGAGGTGCGGCACAGGCGGATTCTTTTGTATATAGTCCTCCCCGAGCGTTTTATGCTCGGGGAGTTTTTCGTTATTCCACACGAAGATCGCCGCTGACGGTTTTCACCGAGAGTGCATACGGGGCGTCCTGTCCGCCTCCAAAGTTAAAGAAATAGCCGTTCGGCTTGCTTTCGTATTCTCGCTGGGTGACGAGCGTGCCCGTTTTGCTAAAAAACGCGATAAACGCGTTCACGTCCCCCTGCAAATACACCGTAACGTCGCCGCTATCCGTTTCGATTTCCGTATTTTTACAGACAGGCAAAACGATATGCACGTTCCCCGAAACGGTGTCGAACTCGGCACGTTCCGCCGTCAAAGCCCCCACGCCGATATAGCCGCTATCCGTTTCGATTTTCACGCGATCACACGCAATACTTTCCCCTTCTACGCAACCCGTATCCGTGTCTATACAAAGCACACCCGTCTCTACCACACCCAAATACATATTCGCACGAACGCCGTTGATTTCCATGTCCACGCCTTTGGGAATATCCACCTGCAAGTTCTTCTGCCTTTCGTCGATTTTTCCTCGGCAGCCTGAACGACAATATTTGACGTGCAGCACCCCTTCGTTTAGATACGTATGCAGGCGTTTGTCTTCGGGCAGGTCGCTTTCGTCCTCAAAAACGCATACCTTGCCAGACTGGCTTTGCTCTATCTCGATATTGCCGCCGATCCAGTCGATCTCTATCCTTTTTACCTGCTCGCCTTCGCAAAAAAACTCTCCCGAGGTATATGCCGCGCCGTTCTCGTAAAAGCGAAATTCGCTCTCCGCGCTCGCCTTGCAAGCGACGAAAAAAGAACTCGCCGACAACGCCGATAGCACCGCCACTATTAAAAAACAAACCTTTTTCATACTTCCCCCCTTTTGTTCCTATTTTTTCCAAAGAACGGGGAGTATATACAAAAAAGCGGAACTTTACGTTCCGCTTTTTACCGTTTCTATTTTTGATTACATATCCAAAAGATCTTGGTATGCCTTTTGGAATTTCTGTACCGCCTTGTCATTGTTGAACTGGTTGAGTACCATCGCCTGAATTTCGTTGGTCGTATTGCTGACCATCTTTTCCTTCAACGAATCGTAGAACATCTTCGAGAACGAGCCTTCTACCATCCCGTCGCCAACTGCCTCCGCGTGATTGTACGCATACACTTCGCCACCGCTGTATTTGAACGAACAGTAAATAATGTGCCAACCAAAATCGGTAGGAACAACTGCCCACGAACCAACACCGTTTTCAACTGCCCATTGTGCTGCCGCCTCGAATTCAGACACGTAGCCGTTACCGTAGGGGGATACTACGTACCCCATATACGAATCCAACGAACCGGGGTCGGTGCTGTATGCAAACAGAATCTCGTTTACTGCCGACAGAGCTTTATTCGATTCGCTCGCCGCGTTGAAGAAATCGCTTGCCTTCGGAGTTTCTGTAAAATTCACTTTACCACTGCGGTAAATAAACTTGGAATAATCTTCCACTTCGTCGTCATCAACATAAACGGTTTCACCGTTTTCCGTCACTACGTTACCTTCCGCATCCTTCTTTGCGTCCGTCGTATACGTCGTCATCTGATCGTACGCTGTCTTCACTTCGGTGTTTTCCGTATAACCAAGTCCGCTAACCGTCTTGATCAAATCGAGCATATCTTCCAAAACAACGTCCACGCTCTTATCCGTTTTCGCGTTGATTTTTTCGATTTCGCCGTCCGCATTTTTCTCTACCGTACCCTGGAAAGGATACTGACCTGCGTACTGACCGATCTTTTCATAACGGTCTGCTTTTTCCGCGCTGAAATGATCCTCGAAGAAATAATATTCGTTGCCAACTTCATAGGAATAGTTGAGATGCTCGTCGTCGCTAATCCACGTCGAACGCTGATCTTCTGCCTTGATTTCCGACCAGAGCGCCTTTCTCTTCAAGTACAGATCGTTGTTGGACAAGCCCTGCGCCTTGTACATCGCGTACTCAATCTCCTGCGTTGCGGAGAACGGAACAAGGATATTATAGACAAAGCCAAAGTTTTCCATACCGTAGAGCACGAACGAAGAATCGGACACGCTGTCCATCGCCGACTTAAATTCGGTGGATTTGTTTTCGTAAGCACGCGTCTGTTCCGCAAGCAAAGCGTCGTATTTGCCCTGTACGTACGTCGCGTCCATCTTGCTCTCTACTTCCGCTTCCAAATCCTCGTAATATTTATTGATAAACGCCTGCGCCAACGTTGAGGACAATTCTACGTAGTAATAATCCAAGCTGGAAAGATCGGACGTATTCTCTACGTTGCTCGACTTCGTCGAGATCAGACCGTAGCTGTACAGGTTGGAAAGCATACTGTTGTATGCGCTTCTTCTGCTGACCGTCGTCGAGCCGTCCTGCTTTTCATAATCGCCGCACTCTGCCAAGCTGTTGCGGCCCGTATAGATTTCGTAGTTCGTCGAATAATAATCTTCTTTCTCTATGCCTACACCCGTAGGAGTCTTGCGCGGCTCTTCCGACGTATCGTGGTTGTGCTCGCCAGCCTTGATATACTGCAATTCCATCGAATCGAGCGAATCGTTCAACGATTTCTTCATACCGTACACTGCACGATCGTAATCTTCCGTTTCTTTACCGCCTTCCGTCAGGAAATATTCAAACGTCAATACTTCGGGGTGTGCTTTCAAAAGCTCTGCCTTTTTCGCGTCGTCCTTTTCCGCCGCTTCCAAAGCAGCCGCCACGTATTGATTGTGCCCGTCGAGCGTCAATCCAGACGTTTCGTCCGCAAGATAATCCGCCACTGCATACTGGATCACGATTTCACGGTTGATAAGCGTCGTAAGCAACATTTCAAACGTAGCCGAATAACCGTAGTTTTCCGCATACGAAGAGCCTGCGCTCAAGAAATAGGTGACAAGGTCACGCTTGGAGATTTCCGATTTGCCGATGATCTCGCTAACCGCCGAGGCTACTTCTGCGCTATACCCTTCTTCCGTCAACGTTGCGGAAATGTCAATCGTCGCAACCGTCTGCGCCAAATCACGTTCGCTGTCCGTCACCACGAAATTACAGCCCGTCGCACCTACCGTAAGTGCCAAGCCGAGCATCACCGCCGCTGTCTTTTTCAAGTTCTTTTTGTTCATAAAATCTCTCCGATTTTTTATCCTACTTTGTTCCGCCGATAATTGCAAAAGGGCGTAATTTGCCCTTTGTAATATATCGTCAACATTTATTATAACCTATTTTTTGCAAAAACGCAAACGTTTCACCGTGAAATCTACGCGAAAGTTATCGCAAATTTCAAAAATTTTGTCATTTCTGCCATCAAGGCGACGTTTTCTTTGTATCCAAAAAATTCCAAAACGGGGGCTTCCGTCATATTCAGACGCACGTTTTTGGCATATTTATCCATCGCCGCCTGTATGCGCCGATCACCCAACGTTTCGATGGACGGAAATTCGAGCGCACCCACCCCTTTAATGAGCGAAATTTTCTTCACGCTAAATTTCGACGCGTAGCTTTTAAGCGCAGCGATTACGAGCAAGTTTTCCACCGCGCGCGGTAGCATACCATAGGTATCCATCAGCGACGAATACACGCGCTTGTAATCGGCGACGGACGAAATCTCTGCAATCTGTTTGTAGCTGTCCAGTCTGCCTGCCGACGATTCGATATATTTTTCGGGAATATACGCGTTGACGCGGATATCCAGCTCCGCTACCGACTGCGTTTCGCCCGTGAGTTCTTCCTTTAAGAGCTTGGAGTACAGCTCGTACCCCACTTTGTCCATATGCCCGTGCTGTTCCGCGCCGAGTACGTTGCCTGCACCACGAATCTCCAAATCGCGCATTGCGAGCTTGTACCCAGAGCCAAGCTCGGTAAATTCCATAATCGCCTTTAAGCGCTCCGAAGCGTTGTTACTCATCACCCGTTCTGGCTTGAACGTGAAATAGGCGTACGCCAAATTAGAACCTCGCCCCACTCTGCCTTTGAGCTGATAGAGCTGCGAAATACCCAGCTTATCGCTGTCAATAACGATGAGTGTGTTGGCGTTGGGCAAATCGATCCCGTTCTCGATAATCGTCGTCGTGATAAGAATATCCGATTCGCCGCCGTAGAAATCCATCACGGCGTTTTCCAGCGTCGTTTTGTCCATTCTGCCGTGCGCTACGGACAACCTTGCCTCGGGCAAAATCTGCCTTATCCGCGTCGCGAACGTGAAGATGCTCTCCACGCGATTGTACAGCAGGAACACCTGACCGCCACGGGAAAGTTCGCGAATACAAGCGTCGCGAATCAGCGTTTCCGTTTCTTCGACAACGTACGTCTGCACAGGTAAGCGCGCGGACGGGGGCGTTTGGATCGTCGAAATGTCGCGTATACCCGACAGGGACATATGCAGTGTACGCGGAATCGGCGTTGCCGTCATTGTAAGGCAATCGATGTCCTTACGCAGGTTTTTAATACGCTCTTTATGCTCCACGCCAAAACGTTGTTCTTCGTCCAGCACAAGCAAACCCAAGTTTTTGAATTTTACATCAGCCGAAAGCAAGCGGTGCGTACCGATCACGAGATCGATCACCCCTTCTTCCAGACCTTTCAAAATGCGTTCTTGTTCCTTGGGGGTGTTAAAACGGTTTAAGCACGCCACGGTCACGCCGAAATCGGAAAACCGCGCGAGCGCCGTATTGAAATGCTGCGAACAAAGTACCGTGGACGGGCACATCAACGCCGCCTGTTTGCCTGCAAGAACGCACAGGTATATCGCGCGGAACGCCACCTCCGTCTTGCCAAACCCCACGTCGCCGCACAGCAATCTGTCCATCACCTTCCGCGAGCACATATCCGCCTTGATCTCCTGCACCGAGCTCGCCTGATCGGGCGTAAGTTCGTGCTGAAAGGCGTCTTCGAATTCCTGCATAAACACTTCGTTTTCAGGGAAAGGATACCCCCGCTCTTCTGCACGCTCGGCGTACAGCTGTTTGAGATCGAACGCCAACTTTTTCAACGACGCTTTGACGCGCGCCTTGACGCGCTCGAAATCAGCGCCGCCGATCTTGCTCAACGTGGGCGCAGCGTCCCCCACGTATTTGGACAAAACGTCCATACTCTCGGCGGGCACGTACAGCATATCGCCGTCCTTGTAGGCGACTGCCACGTATTCCTTCGTGCCGTCCGTCGTTTCGATTTTCTTCATTCCGACGGCTCTGCCGATACCGTGCGTTTCGTGCACGACGTAATCCCCCACTTCGGGCGCGGAGAACATATCGCCGCGCTTACGACGAATACGTCGCGTGTCGCGTACCTTGGTGTACAAATCCCCCGTACCGACAATGGCGAGCTTGCACTCGTGCAAGACCAAGCCCTTGTCCAGCTTGTCTTCCAAAATGCAAACGCCATTGAATTGCGACAGATTGTCGGGCAATTTTACCGTGGATAAGTATTCTTCGCCAAGCGTTTCAGAGAGCTTTACTGCGCGTGCGCTGTCGCCACAGTACAAAAGCACACGATACCCACCCTTCGTCCAGTTAGAAATATCCGTCATCAATACGGAAACGCCGTTGAGATAGCGCGCCGTGGGCGTAGCGGAAAAATTGAACGTACGAAGGGGCTGAAAAAAGAACGGGTTGCCCGTGAACGTCTGCATCGCCACGCGACGAACGCCACCGATTTTATCCAAGAAATACTGTTTATCGATGAGCTGCGCCTTTGAAAAATCAAAGACTTCGCCGCCGTCGAACAACCGCGCAAACCGCTCTTCGTATTCCTTGTAAAGCGCATTAAATTTATCCCACAGCGTTTTGCCTTCGTCAAAGATCAACACCGTGTTTTCAGGGAGCACAGAGAAAAAGTCGGTCGCATTCTCCAAAAGTGGCAAAAGAAAAGCGTTATCCGCGGCGTTTTCACTTAAAATCTCGTCCGCAATCTCTCTTGCACGCGTATATGCCCCCGTCGTTTTGTATTTTTTCAAGCCCTGATCCAAAGCGACTTTGATCGTTTCTCTATCCCGATCGCCAACGATCGCGTCGGTGGCGGAAAGCACCGTAATCTCCTTGACACCTGCAAGGCGGTCGCCCGTGACGAGATCGTACGGCTTAATTTTCTCCACCGTATCCCCGAAGAAATCGATGCGGACGGGATTTTCCGCGCCAACGGGGTATACATCCAAAATATCGCCGCGCAGGGCAAACGTACCGCGGCTCTCAATCTCGAACGCGCGCACGTACCCCATCTCCACCAAACGTTTGGGGATCTCCGCAAACTCATAGTCTTCCCCTTCAATAAAGGTGATCGTCGGCAAATTTTTCGGGAAGAGTTGCAGGAGCGCAGAAATCTCCGCGGTAATGACTTCTCCCCCATTTTGCAGAGCGTACAGCCCGTCGATACGCCGAAACAGCGCGTCTTTGGAAAGCGCCTTGCGATAGAGCAAAACTTCGTCCTTTGCTGCAAGCACCGACGTCTTTTTGCCTGTGAGCGATGAAATATTTTCCGCCGCCTTTTGCGCCGTAACACCGTCCGCTGTGACGTACACGACGGGGTAGGGTGTGAGCCCTGCCAACAAATATTTCAAGGGATCTGAAACGCCGAAAACCGCCGTGGGCGTGCCACGGCGGAGCTCTTCCGCATATAAGGCGTACTCTTCGCCTATTTGTTCAAGCGTTAAAAAATCGCGTTTCATTTTCCCTTTTTGCAACCTTAATTAAATTTGCACATTACCCTTTCAATATCCAAGCCGCGCACGAATTCCGCCGTCGCTTCGCCTGCTTTTTTACAGGCGTCGCCAAAGAGCGGATAATCGTCCTTTCGAATCTCGGACAACACGTAGTTGATGATGGGAATATCCACCTCTTCGTCGCGGATACCGATACGGATACGGGGAAAATCTTTCAAGCCCGTTTCGCCGATGATGCTACGCATACCGTTGTGCGTGCCTGCGCTACCGCTGGCGCGGATACGTACCTTGCCTTTGGGCAGATCGTAATCGTCATAGATCACGAGCAGATTACTCTCGGGAATTTTGTATTTCGCCATCAGCTGTTTCACCGCCCTTCCCGAGTTATTCATATACGTCAAAGGACGAGCGAGAATTACCTTCTCGCCGTTCACGTGCGCCTCGGCAACACTAGCCTCACATTCCTTTTTTTTGAACTTTGCGCCCAAAATTTCCGCGGCGTCGCCGACGGCGATATAGCCTACGTTATGAAAGGTTTTTTCGTATTTTTTTTCGGGATTGCCGAGTCCTACGATCAGATACATTTTTGTCCCCTTTTTGTCCTTTTCGACAAAATCACCGCCGCAAAGAACGCGGCGGCAATTTTCTTTCGTTTTTTCTATTAGTCGTACAGTTTCGACATAGGTTTGTCGAGATATACGTTTTCGATTGCCGCAGCAAAAATGTCCGCAACGGTAAGCACTTCGAATTTGTCGAGTTTCTTTTCTTCGGGAAGATGGATCGTGTCGAGCATAACCAGCTTGTTAATAGCCGACTTATCCAATCTCTCGATTGCAGGTCCGCTAAGTACTGCGTGCGTACAGCCAGCATATACTTCCGTAGCGCCTGCGTCCTTAATCGCCTGTGCGCCCTGACACAGCGTACCTGCCGTATCGATCATATCGTCGATCATAAGGCATCTCTTACCGGCAACGTCACCGATGATGCTCATAACTTCCATAACGTTCGCCTTGGGACGGCGTTTGTCGATGATAGCAAGAGGCACGCCGAATTTTTCAGCAACCTTTCTCGAACGCTTAACGCTACCAAGGTCGGGCGCAACGACTACGTCGATATTGCCCTGCTTTGCAAAATGATTGTACAGGGTAGGTCCGCCGAGCAAGTTGTCTACGGGAATATCAAAGAACCCTTGAATCTGTTCTGCGTGCAAATCCATCGTCAATACGCGGTCTGCACCTGCTTTCGTCAAAAGGTTTGCCACGAGTTTTGCCGTGATGGGATCACGCGAACGCGCTTTTCTGTCCTGACGAGCGTACCCAAAGTAGGGAACAACCGCCGTGATACGACCTGCCGACGCACGTTTTGCCGCGTCGATCATAATGAGAAGTTCCATCAAATTATCATTGACGGGAGAACAGGTCGATTGAATAATGAACACGTCTCTACCGCGAACCGTTTCCGCGATGTGAACGTTAATTTCACCGTCGGAGAAAGTGTTGACTTCGATTTCGCCAAGCTCGGTATTGAGCTTCTTTGCGATCGCCTTTGCCAACTCTAAATTGGAGTTACCAGAAAACAACTTAATTTCATTGCCGTGCGTTATCATTTGCAACCATCCTTATTTTTTTATCCGCGCAGCCTTTCGCTTTTCCGCGAGAAAGGCTGTGCGAACTTTTTCTTTCGATTTTATTCCGACGGAAAAATAAAGGCGAGCCGCCCTTTTTTCGCTCCGTCCATAATACATTAAATATAATACCCTTTTTTTAGAGTTTAGTCAACCAAATATACGCCGTTTTCAAATATCTTTTTGCGTAAAATTTTCACTCTCCGCTTTTTGGCGTTCCTTCTCTTCCTTTTGCTTTTGCCGCATCGAGATGAAAAATCCGCTAAGCAGCTGCGAGCACTCGTCCTGCAAAACGCCACCCACCACTTCCGTTTTGTGATTGAGCAGGTTTGCCTCGGCAAGCGCAGCCGTCAACGATCGACCTTTTTGCTCGTACGCACCAAAATAGATCTTGTCCACCCGTGCGTTCAGACTCGCTCCCATACACATCGGGCACGGTTCGAGCGTCACGTACAGTTCGCAACCCTCGGGCAGCCGCCAAGATCCGAATTTTTTACACGCTTTGTCGATCGCCATCATTTCCGCGTGCGCGGACGCAAGCTGTAATTTTGCTCGGCGATTATAACCGCACGCAACGACTTTGTCTTCATACACCACTACCGCGCCGATGGGAACTTCTCCTTCGGTCAAACCACGTTTCGCCGCCTTGATCGCTGCGCACATAAATTTTTCTTCTCTCGTTAAACGTTTCATACCATATTTCCGTACGCTCTCGATAAATCCGCGAGCGAATTTTCGTTCTTTGTTATAATATCCTGCAACGCACCCTCTCCGAGCGGATGCGCGTACCTGTCCGCCCCCACCTCCACCGTGAACGACGGAATGGAAAATCGGCTGATACACCAGTCCTTGTATCCCCCTGCGCTATTGCCTGCGTATGCCAACGGATACCCAGTCGATCGAGCGAGCACTTCGCCCAACACTCTATCCCGTTCGCGCTGTGCAGCATTTTGGTAAAAATACCAGTAAATCTCTTCCCCTTTCGTGTGATAGCTCACCGTATACTGCGGACGGATTTTCTCCGTGAACGCTGCGAGCGCGATCGTTTCAGGTTCGGAAAGGGGGCGCGCGCCGATATAGTTCTCCGCGCCTGCTCTACGCGTGTTCTTCGCACCCGTCCCCCACCGTGCAGGGAAATTAACATTGAGATCGACGCCCCGTCCGTTCGCTTTCCACAACGAAAAATCTTCCCCACCGTTGAGCGCGATAAGTTCTGTTCTTTTTGCCTGCGGCACGGAGCTGATACCCAGCTCGCTCATCAAAGCGCCGTCGGGATTGACGAGCGGCAACAGCCACACGCTACCCACCACGCCGCCGCGACGATAGTGCGCCGCCGCTAGCTTTGCCGTGATATACTCCCTGCCGTGCATCGTGTATTGCACGATCCCCACAGGCGATCCTGCGCCCAGCTTGATCGCGTACACGTCCCTACCGAAAAGGCTTTTGCCTATCACCGCCTTTTCCGTTTTTATACTTTCGTAAAAGCGCCTAGAAAATTCGTAAATATCCATAACGCCATTATACGGAAAAATCGTTATTTGTGATACGTCGAGCCTGTGTTAATCATAAACGCGCGATAAACCTGCTCCGCCAAAATTACGCGCATAAGCTGGTGCGGAAAGGTCATATCCGAAAAAGACAGACGATAATCCGCCGCCCCTTTCACCCGATCGGACAAACCGCAGGACGAGCCGATAACAAAGGTGATTTCCTTGCCGCTGTCCGTGATTTTTTGCAGCTTTTCCGCCAGTTTTTCGCTGGACAATTTCTCGCCTTCCACCGCCAGCGCGATCACGTACCCCTTGCAATTCCGCAAAATATCGTCCGCTTCCGCCTCGAGATTCGCACCTTCGGGGAGCTCTTTGATCTCCACCTTTGCAAAACGGGAAAGGCGTTTTACGTATTCCGCCACCGCTTCGCGATAAAAACTTTCCTTGATTTTGCCCACGACCGTGAAATAGATTTTTTGCATTGTGTGTACCTCTTAAAAACCCGTCGAAAGTTTGGTGAGCCAGTTGACCGCAAAAATGGTAATCCCGACAGCCGCACACACGAAAAAGCGCACACGCTCCGCCTTGATTTCCGCCTGCTCTTTCGCTTTTTGTTGCTGCGGAATTTTCTTTTCCGTACACGCCGCACTCTCCGTTTTAATATCGAAGAAGAACAGATAACCCAGCGACACGAGCAAGCACAGCGATGTGACGAGTACGTACGGCACGTACACCGCCGTCGGCATATTCTCGATCCCAAATCTCGTCAGCACGATAATTAGCGTATTGTTCAAAAAGTGCGAGAGCATCGTAGGCAAAATACTGCCCGATTTTATCACCATCAGCGCGAACGCCGCACCGCAAGCAAATTGATAGATGGTCTGCACGGGGTTTTGATGATAGAGCGAAAAGAGCGCTCCGCAAAGCAATACCCCCCCGAACGTACCGAAACTACGCAATCCTTTCAAGAGAATTCCGCGAAAGAAAATTTCTTCAAAAAGCGCAGGCAGCAACGCCACGCAAAAAATCGTAGCAAACAGCCCCACGCCGCCAAGATTAGGCAAAATCAACGACGATTCTTTATACCCAAACCGCTCTAAAAAGCGCAAAAACATATCGTTGAGCGTACCAAGCGAAAGCAGTCCCACCTGTAACAGAATCGCCCAGAAAAAATATTTCGGGTGGCATTTTTGTTCGCGTACCGTCTGTTTAATCGGGCGTTTAAGCCACGCAAAGTAGAGAACAACCACCAAAAACAACGCAATCTGCGGCAAGAGATAGTTCAAATAAATATACCATTCGGGATACAGCGCGCTATTTTCGGGCAATTTTACCCCTGCCGCCGCCATCACGATTGACGAGATCATCGACAGCAGCAAAAGAATAACGATACACGCCGAATAGGACAGCCCCGACGCCTTTGCCTGCGTGGGTGTCGTGAGCGGCAGCCTTGTGGGTGCGGTGTATTTCGAGTTTTGTCTTTTTCTTTGATTACTCATAGTTCTATTATAACAGATTTTTTTATGATTGCAAACAAAAAACGCGGCTTTGCGAAAAAGTTTGTCCTTTTCACAAAACGCGTTCTTTTATCCGCTCAATTTTTCTCGAAATTCTTTGATGATGCGATTTTCAATGCGCGACACCTGCACTTGGCTCACACCGATACGCTCCGCCACTTCGCTCTGCGTCATATCGCGAAAATAGCGCAGAACAATGATTTTTTTATCCCGTTCGGGCAGCCCGTCGATTGCCCCTTTTAGCAACATTTTGTCCAGCATATCATCCTGATCGTCGGCGGCGGGCAGCGTGTCGATCAGTTCCCGTTCCTTGCCGTCCTTGCGCTCCGCGCTGCCGTGCAGCGATAAGGGCATTTTGGACGAGCCCATCGTGAACACCGTTTCCGCTTCGTCCATATGGAAATGCGCGGCGATTTCTGCCACCGAGGGCTGCCGTCCGCGCGATAGCACGTATTCTTCCACGAACGCGTTCATCTCCTTCGCCGTCTGTTTCATCGTGCGCGAAACCTTTACCACGCCGTCGTCGCGCATAAACCGCTTGATCTCCCCAGCAATCATCGGCACGGCATAGGTGGAGAATTTCACGCCAAAACTCTCGTCAAAGCCTGCAATCGCTTTCAAAAAGCCCATACACCCGATTTGAAACAGATCGTCGTACTCCACACCCTTGCCCAAATACCGTTTTACGATGCATTTTATCAGGGAAACGTTGTGTTCAATCAGCGTCTCCTTTGCCGACTGCTCCCCCGTCTTTGCACGGCGGATATATTCGATCGTACTCTTGTCATCCAGCATTTACGTCTTCCCTTTCCAACCCGATCAATGCCCCTTCGCACGCGGACGTATCCGCGCTCGGCAGCTGAAAATGATCGCCGCCGATTTTCTTTTTCAGGCGTACGCGAGTACCTTTGCCCCGTTCACTCTCCACGGAAAACCCGTCGCAGAACGTCTGCATAACCGTGAAACCCATACCCGAACGTTCTTCCCCTGCCAGCGTTGTGAAAAAGGGCAGGAGTGCGCGCTGTACGTCTTCTATACCGCAACCTTGATCGGTAATTTCGATATGTAATACGCCGCCCGTAATCTCTCCACTTTTCTCCGCGAAATACGGCTCTGCCGTGCAAGCGATGGCGATCGCGCCTTCATCTTTTTTACCGTACGCGTGTACGATCGCGTTCGTCACCGCCTCCGACACCGCCGTTTTGATATCCGAAAGCTCGGACAAGGACGGGGCTAAACAGAGAGCAAACGCCGCCACCGCGTTGCGTGCAAAGCTCTCGTTCTCACTCCGCGCCGCGATCTCTAATTTCATATAGTTTTGCATACTCCTTTCTCCTTAAATTTTTGGCATTAGCGTATAAACGCCACTCATTTGCAAAATGCGATCGGTCGCCGTGGACGGATTAGTTAAGTACACGGGTATCCCGTAGCGCATAAATTTTTTATATCTACCGATCAAAAAGCCTATCCCCGTCGAGTCCATAAAAGACACGTTTTGTAGATCGAACACCGCTTTTTCACTCCGCATAGCATAATCGTCTGCGTAGCGATCGGCAGTCTGCCTTGCACGCGTTGCGCTGTGCTGATCGATCTCTCCGTCAATCTCTACGTATAAAATCCTATCGTTTAACTGTGCACGTATTTGCATATTCTTTCTCCCTTGAAAAAGGCGTAAATCTATTGTAAAAAAGAAACGCGGGGATTTTTTGTCCTTTCCCCACGAAAAAAAATTATTCTTGTCGAAAAGTTTTTTCTCTTTTCTTTCAAAAAACACTTGACATTTTTATACAAATCGTTTATTATAAACAAGCGTTGTGTCTTGGCTTGAAGTCGAAACAAAACGGGCCTTTAGCTCAGTGGTTAGAGCTGCCGGCTCATAACCGGTTGGTCCGCGGTTCGAATCCGTGAAGGCCCACCAAATATGTTTTTTATTAGATGGCCCAGTAGCTCAGTTGGTTAGAGCGCCAGCCTGTCACGCTGGAGGTCGACGGTTCGAGCCCGTTCTGGGTCGCCATCTACACCCCTTTCTTCGCAAAGGGGTTTTCTTTTTATATCTTTTGTTTTGTTTACTTTGCGCGTGCGCGCAAACGAAATAAGCGCCCCCAAGCGGCAACTGCCGCTTGGGGGCGCTTTCTGTGCACCTATATCACTTTATTTATCGCTATCCAAACTATGTACGATAAAGTTCAAATGGTCGCCGATACGCTCTAAATTGCAAACGAGATTGACGAAAATCGTATTGTTTTCGGGGCGACATTTGCCCTTGCTCAATCTTTCGATATGTTCTGCCACCAGCGCACGACGCATCGCGTCGATTTCGTCTTCCAAACCGTCCGATTCGGGAACGAGCGCCTTTTCATTATCCAAAACGATACGCTTTACTAACGCATACTGCTCGTGCAGCTTTTCGTGCATCGCCGCGAGCTTTTCGTTGATCCCTTCCGAGAACACGAGATTGTCTTTCACTTCGCGTTTCGTATATTTCGTCACGTTATCCGCCAGCTCGGAAATACGCGCGATATCGCCGATATTGCTATGCAGCGCGCTCACCTCTTTTTCGTCCGAGAACGAAAGACCGCTCGCCGACGTACGTACGAGATAATCGCTGATCTGCTCGCCCAGCTTTGCGATGTTTTCGTTCACTTCATATACCTTTTCCACCGCACCCATATCGCGACTGATGAACCCACCGAACGCCGTGCGAAGGCTATCCATAGACATATCCGCCATACGGAACGTTTCCTTTTTGAGCTGACCGAGCGCAACCGACGGCGTCGCCAAGAAACGTTTGTCCATATATACGAGCTCCCAAGGCTCTTTTTCCGATTGCTTTTTGTCGCGGATAATCAACTGCGAGACTTTCACCAAAATCTTGGTAAAAGGAAGGAAGAGTAAGGTACATATCACGTTGAAGAAGGTATGGAACATAGCGATTTGCGTCGTGGGCTCTTTAAACCATTTCACAAACGTAACTTCGTAAAAGTTAGAACCAACCACTTTGTCTTGCCATATCAGCAACATAATTGCGAACAATATCGCGCCCGTAATATTAAAGATCAGGTGGATCATACTGGCACGCCTTGCATTGACGGACGTACCGATGGACGAAATGAGCGCCGTCACGCACGAGCCGATGTTCGAGCCGAGAATAATGAAGAGCACCGCGTTGCCGCCGCCACCGATCAAAAGCCCCTGCGCTGCCATCGCGATAATGATCGTCGTCACCGCGCTGGACGATTGCAACAGCGCCGTAAAAATAATACCGAACGCCAAGAGTAGGAACGGGTTTTTCATCGAGCCGAGTAAATCAAGCACCGCTTTCGATTCCTTATAACTGCTCATCGCGTCGGACATAATTTCCAACCCGAAGAATACGAGCCCCAATCCTGCAATCGCAAGCCCGATTGATTTGATTTTGTCGCTTTTGGAGAGCATCTCCATCATAACGCCAACAAAGAGCAAGGATATGAAAATCGGTGCAATATCAAACGAGCTGAACGCAGCAAGCTGCGCCGTGATCGTCGTACCGATGTTTGCGCCCATAATCACCGTCGCCGCCTGATACAGGGACATAATCCCTGCGTTTACGAAGCCAACGACCATAACCGTCGTCACACCCGAGCTCTGCACCACCGCCGTGGATACCGCGCCCATACCGACGCCCACCCATTTTTTGTCCGACGTTTTGTTGAAGAGCTTTTTCAGGCTGTTGCCGAACAGCTTTTCCATATTGTCGCTCAAAAATTTGAACCCGACGAGGAATGCGCCGCACGCCGCAAGCATCATAATTACGTTGACTACGTGTTGATTCATTTTACTACTCCTGAATTCGTTTTGTAGAATTTTTGCAATACAAACGCCTTGATTTTGCGATATCAACACTTTGATTATATAACATTTTCAAAAAAAAGTCACCTAAACGAAGGCAAAAAACGACAAAAACTTTACAAATCTGCCAAAAAATCTCCACGCAGGTCTTACAAATATTTGCAGCGTTTTATAAAAAAGTCAGCCGATCCCTTTACAAACGTTTTTTTTCGTGGTATAATACGTATGGTTTTGGGCGCTCAAACGCGCCGAAATAGAAGGAGAAACTATGATACATACCATTGAAAATGAACTCTTAAAAATCGCCGTTGATACCAAGGGCGCGCAACTGATGTCCGTCCTTTCGAAAAAGAAGGGTGTGGAATATATCTGGCAGGGCAATCCTGCCTACTGGACGGGCAGAGCGTATAATCTCTTCCCCTTTATCGGCAGAATGTACGAGGGCGTGTTCACCTATGACGGCAAAACGTACCCCTCGCGCGCGCACGGCTTGGCGAGATATTACGAATTTGTTTTGGAAAGCCAAACGGAAAATTCGTTGACCTTCCTGTTCGTATCCAACGAAGAAACAAAAAAAGAATACCCCTTTTCTTTTGAATTCCGCGTGTCGTTTATCCTGAACGGAAATGCCGTGACAACGAAATACGTCGCGACCAACACGGATAATCGGGATATGCTCTGCGCCTTTGGCGGACATCCCGGCATCAATATTCCGTTTGGGAAAGGCACTTTCGAAGAATATTATCTCGATTTCGGCAAGAAGACGGACGTTCGCAGACAGCTCCTTGGTGAAAGCGATATGTTTATGGCAGACAAAGCCGTATCGTATGCGCTGGAAAACGGGGTAAAACTCCCTCTGCGCCACGATCTTTTCGATCACGACGCGATCATTTTGGAAAATTCGTCGGGTGAAGTATCTGTGCGCTGCGATCAAGAAAGCCGCTACGTGACCATGAAATACGACGAATATCCCTTTATCGGGTTCTGGCAAGCATGCAAAACGGACGCACCCTACGTTTGTTTAGAGCCGTGGAGCGCCCTGCCGGCAATCGACGGCAAAATTGTCGAGCTGGAAACCAAGCCGCATATGACCAAGATCGCCCCTACCGCAAGCGCAAGCAAATCGTTCACCTTGGAGTTCCACGAATAAATTCGCTTTTTTCGCAAAAATCGAATATAAATGTTGTATGCGAAACGCCCCACCGTATTTGGTGGGGCGTTTTTGTTTGTTAAAAATATCTATCCCCGACAATGACGGGGGTAATTTTGTCTTTGTTGATGACGAGATAGCAATAGCTGCCGCCCTTACCGACGGGGTAGCGGAGAGAGCCGGGATTGACCAGCGTCACGCCATCAATTTCGTCGATCATCGCGATATGGGTATGCCCATACAGTGCCAAACCGCAACCGCGCCGCTTGGCTTCGGCGGCGAGTTTTTCTCTGCCGTCTTTAACACCATATCGATGCCCGTGGCAGTAGAAAATCTTGATCCCTTCCACTTCCAACTCTCCGTCTTGGGGCAAAGGTGCAAAAAAATCACAATTACCGCCGACGGTATATACTTTGTCAGGGTACAGGCTACGCGTTTCGCGCATATCCCCTGCGCCGTCGCCAAGATGAACCACCATATCGTTTTCGGCGATGAGCGGCAACAGCTCCGCCACCGCTTTGCCGTTTCCGTGCGTATCGGAAATGACGATCAGCCTTTTCATTGATTTTCTTCCGCCTGCCAGAGCTTTAACATTGCTTGCAAACCGCGGAAACGGTGCGAAACGGCGTTCTTTTCTTCCGCCGTCGCCAAGCCAAAAGATTTTTGGAGATCGTCGCTCTCAAAAATACAATCGTAGCCAAAACCGCCGTCGCCCTGCTCTTCATACAGTACCTTGCCGTACGTCTTGCCTTCGGCGAGCAGCTCCCTGCCGTCGGGATATACCAGCGCAATCGCGCTGATAAAGTACGCCGTACGGTCAGTGACGTTTTCCATATTCTTCAACAGTAGATCGCGGTTTGCTTTGTCCGAGCCGTGCTCGCCTGCGTACCGCGCGCTATACACCCCCGGCGCGCCACCGAGTGCGTCCACGCAAATACCGCTATCATCTGCGAGCGCGATACAGCCCAGCGCATTTGCCGCGGCACGTGCTTTGATGAGCGCATTTTCCGCAAACGTCGTGCCCGTCTCTTCCACTTCGTCCGTAAAGCCCATTTGCTTTTGCGAAACCACTTCAAAATCAGTGAAAATCTCTGCGATTTCACGGAGTTTATGTGCGTTGCCCGTCGCGACGACGAGCCGCCTTTTTTCGTTTCTTTGCATACCTGTCCCCCTTCTTTTGGGTTTTTACTCTTATAGTATAACATATCTTCCAAAAAATGGAAAGCCTTTCGCAAGGAATATTTTCATTTTTTGCTACGCACGCGGAAACTGTTGCACACGGCAAGGAGCATCACGCCCACGTCCGCAAAGACCGCCAACCAAAGAGGCAGAATACCGCCTGCGCCGAGCACCATAAACGCCACCTTCATCGCAATCGAAAAAATGATATTTTGCAAAACGATACGGCGCGTCTTTTTCGCCACACGCAATGCCTTGGGGAGCGCCGTCAGATCGTCGGAAATCAAGACCATATCCGACGCCTCGATCGCAGCCGCGCTGCCCAATGTTCCCATCGACACCGCACAGTCCGCCGCCATCATCACGGGCGCGTCGTTAATCCCGTCGCCCACGTACAGCAGCACACCTGCTTTTTTAAGTTCTTTCGCTTTTAGATGCTTTTCATCGGGCAGGAGTTGCACGTAAGTTTCGTCTATCCCCACTTCTTCCGCAATGCTCTGCGCCCGTTGTGCGCTGTCGCCCGTCAGCATTACGGAGCGAAGTACGCCCTGCTGTTTGAGCGCGGCAACCGCTGTTTTTGCATTTTCGCGTAATTTGTCGCCGATCTCTACCGCACCGAGATACTCCCCGTCCTCCGCTACGTGTACGAGCGTATAGACGCTCTCTACTTTTTCGACAGATATGCCGTGCGAACGGAACAAGGTTTCATTGCCGACGAGCACGTTTTTTCCACAAACGGTGGCAGACATACCTTGTCCAGCGTGTTCTGACACGTTCTCCGCGCTATGCACGAAAGGCACACTTACAAACGCCCGTGCAATCGGATGCGAAGAGCCGCTCTCCACCGCCGCCACGAGCGATAACAGCTCGTTCTCGCTGTGCGGACGATGCTTTGCAAGACGTACGCCGCAAACGGTGAAATTGCCTTCTGTCAGCGTGCCCGTTTTGTCAAAAGCCGCAATACGTGTCTTGGCAACGACGTCGAGATAGGTCGCACCTTTGACCAAAATCCCCTGCTTTGCACACGTACCAATCCCCGAAAAATAAGTGAGCGGCACAGAGATTACCAACGCGCACGGACAAGAAATGACCAAGAACGTGAGCGCGGAACGTATCCACGCGGCAACGTTTTTGAAATACAGGCGGTTATCCGCGATTAGACCATTACAAAGGGGAGCACACACCGCCAACAACACCGCAAAAATGCACACCGCGGGCGTATAAATCCGCGCGAATTTTGCAATAAATTTTTCGGGCGCAGCTTTGCCCGACGACGCGTTCTCCACCATATCCAAAATACGGCTCACCGCGCTATCCTTGTACGGGCGCGTAATCTTCATTTCGTACACGCCCCCTGCGTTGATACTTCCCGACAGGAGCTCGTCACCCGTTTTGCACATACGAAGATCGGCTTCGCCCGTCAGAGATTTTACGTCCAGAGCCGCGATCTCCGACAGCAAAATGCCGTCCGCAGGCACGCGCTCACCTGCCTTTACCAGCACCACGTCCCCCACCGAAAGCTCTTCGGGGGGCACCAGCCGTTGCACTCCGTCAACCACCACCGTCGCGTATTCGCTTTTGAGTTCCATTAGCTCTGCCACCGAGTTTCGCGACGAACCGACCGCAATCGATTGCAACAGCTCTCCGAGCTGGTACAACAGCATTACGAGTACGCCTTCGCCAAATTCCCCGAGCGCAATCGCTCCCACCGACGCCACCGTCATTAAGAAATTTTCGTCAAACACTCTGCCCTTGACAAGGTTTTTCGCCGTGCTAATTAACACGGGATATCCCACCGACAGATAAGCAAGTGCATATAAAACGTAGCGGAGAGCTTCCGCGAGCGTACCGCGCGCCAGATATTCGAGCAACGTTCCGCCGACGAAAAAGAGCGCGGCAATCACAATGCACAGCCACGCTTTTGTATGCGCGTTTTTGCGTTTCGTCGGGGGCACACCCCCGTCCAAAACTCGAACGTCCTCGAACTTATTCGCCTTCACAATCACCTTTTGCAACGCCGTTTCGTTCTCGTACGAAAGTGTGATTGTCTGTGTGATATACTCCACCTGTACGTCCACAACGCCTTTGATTTTTTGCAGCTCGCTCTGCAAAGCCTCGGCGCAAACGGGACAATCCAAATTTTCTATTTTGAGTACCGTTTTCATTGTTTACTCCCTTTCGCAGGTAAGATGCTCAATCCCCATACGCACGATTTTATGGATATGCTCGTCCGCGATAGAATATTCTACGTTCTTGCCATAGCGTTTGGCTTTAACGATATTATTGTCACGCAAAATACGGAGATGATGGCTGACGCCGCTCACCGTGCTATCGGTCACTTCAGCCAAGTGATACACGCACATTTCGCCTTGCAAGAGCGCCTGCACGATCTTCATACGCGTCCCATCCGCCAACACGCGGAATACCGCGCAAATCTTCTCCACTTCTGCCGTGGAAAGAATATTTTCTTTGGCGCGTTGCCCCGCCAACTCGTGTTCTTTTTGATGATCGCAATACATATTCGGCATATCTTATTCTCCTTGTGTTTGGGTTTAATATGGCTTGTCCGCCTTGTTTGTTTTTGCTTGATTGAATTTTTGGATTTCTCCGTACTCTTTCCTTTCCGTACTTTTTCCTTTCCGTTTCGGACTTTTTCCGTTCTGTTATCTTGACACGTTTTACATCATCATTTGAGCACTTGAATAATTGTTCAATTGTTCAAATGTATTGTAGCATAGCGCGTGGGGAAATGTCAAGGGATTTTACTCCGTTTTTTCCACAATAATAAAAAACGGCTGATTATTACAACCAACCGTCCGTACGATCAATGCGGTATTCCGCAAACGCTAAAATAGGCAATCATCGAAATTATATCCACAATCAACAACACCCCTAAAACAATCCCAACAATCTTCAATATTTTTCTAAATCTCCGCTTGTTTTGCTCCGTGGCTATCTTTTTATAAAAAACGCCTGATTTGCTCCCCGTTCTCTCCGTCACGTTTTCCTTTAATAAATAATCCATAGAGCAATCAAACAATTCCCCGATCTTAATCAGCTTATCCGTTTCAGGATACACCACGTCTAATTCCCATTTACTAACCGATTGTCTGGATACGCCGAGAATATCGGCAAGCTGTTCTTGCGTGTAATTATTCGCCCTTCGCTCTTTGGATAATTTTTCACCAAAAGTCATATTCTGTTCTCCTTTCTTTTCGTTGTCTGCATTGTAGCATACCACTCGCCTGTTGACAACCAACTTTGCGTTTCTAAATGAGAACTTCACGTTGCAGTATGTGTTTTTGTGCCTACAAGCGCACAATTTTCACTCTTATCTCCCCTTTCTTCTCCTTATTGCAATGCCGCCTGAAAGCGCGAGCAAAACTCCTTTTCGTTCAAATACGCAAACTCGCCATCCAAGCAAAAGCGTAGACGTTTTGCCACCAAGCATTGCCGCGCCGCCTTGACTTCCTTATTCTTTGCGGAGTTTCCGTATTTCATATCCCCGACGATCGGGCAGCCGATATGCGCTAAATGCGCGCGGATTTGGTGCGTTTTGCCCGTGTGCAACGTGATCTCCGCCTTCGTCATACCGTCCGCGATATCCAGAACGCGGTATTGCGTGACGATCTTTTCTGCACCCGAAACGAGCCGATCAAACACCTTCACCAAAGCACGTTCCCCGTCCTTTTTGAGATACGCCGTCAAAACGTCTTCTGTCCTTTCGAACGAACCAAAGCAAAGTGCGTGGTATTTTTTCTCCACACGTTTTCCCTTAAACGCCGCGAGTAGAGCACTCTCCGTCCGCGCGTTCCGCGCGAACGCCATCAGTCCTTTCGTGTTGCGATCTAAACGATGGATAAAATAGTATTCCCCCTCGCGCGAGAGCGCCGCAAACACCGCCTCGGAATTGACGCCGCTTTCCTTATCGATAATCCGTACGTTCTCATCTTCATACACGGTATAGAACGCCGCCTTGTCCGCCTGCTTTGCCGTCAGATAATAACAAACGGTATCTCCCGTCTGCAAGGGCATATCCGCCCCAACGCGCACGCCGTTGACGCGTATGTCTTTGTTTTTCAAAAGAATATTCCAAAAAAACGCCGCCTGCGCGTAATTGTTTTCGGTAAATTCTTTTAACGTCTGCGGTTTGTCCGATACGAGCTCTAACATTGTGCCTTTCTCCTTATTATCATTATAACGGATAGCGCGCGGAAATGCAAGTAAATACGAATAAAAAAGGACGGCTCGATCACCGTCCTTTTTCGTCAGCGCAAATTATTTGCGTTTCTTTTTGTCTTTCTTTTCGTCTGCCTCTTCTTCGATTTCGTCCAACGTTTCGTCGGAAGGCTTGATCAGGAGCAATACGATGATCATTACGAACAGCACGCCTGCAATCGCAAACAGGATAACCGACGTGATGTTGTCTTTGATCCACTTCGTTTTGATATAGTTGACGTCTTCTTCCGCTTCGACCTCGATAACCTTATACGCTGCTACACGCTGCGTTGCAAGGTCACTCTCGTAATAATCCGCGAAGATGATATATTCGCAATCTTCTACCGCTTCAAAGCTCTTGCTCGACGCGTTCCACTTAAACTTGTTGGTTTCCCAAGCTGCATCGTCTTCGGTGATCGAGCTGTCATATTCGTCAATGCGGATAAAGCACGATTTGAGCTTTGCAAGCTCCGCGTCGGACGTTGCACCCAGCGACGTACCCAGTTTCTTCACGTAAAGATCGAGATAGAAATCGAAATATTCGCCTTTTGCAGGGATATTGCCTGCCTTGAACTGCGCGTCGATTTCCGTCTTTAAGCTCTTGTACGTCACCCCAGACATAACGCTGTACGTCAGCTGCTTTTTACTGTAATCAAGACCGTCGTTATAAATAGACGTATCTACCTTATACAACGCATACGCGCTCTTCTTACTCGTCATACCAACGACGGTGGGATCGCTAAATCCGCTGAATTTGCCGTTGAACTCTACGTCGTCCTGTCTCTTCGACGTCGTATCGCTGTCGTTCTTAATCGACACGCCCTTTCTTTCGATCGTATACGAGAACGAAGGAATTTCTTCGATATCCCAAATATTCGACGCCGTCACCTTTACCAGCTCGCCGTCGAGATAGTAGTACATACCGTTGCCAGCTGCGTCCGTCGCATATACCTTGAATTCGTAATACCCTTCGTCCGTCGTCGAAAGGCGAAGACCGTTATAGCTGAGCGTGGACGTGCTCTTGCCTGTCGTCGAGGAAGGCGATTTGTAGCAGATCACAAATTTCAGATTGCGATAGCCGTTGTTGTCCTGAATCAGCCAAGCCAAGGACGGGAAATAGATATACGAGTTGCTACCCGCGATCGCTTCCTGCGCCGCCGCTGCGAGTGCTGTCTGATATGCGTTAACGGCATCCTCAAGCGCCGTTTTGTCGGTGATGTGGTTTTCTGCGATAAACTCGTCGTTGCTAGCGTCCGTATCACCTTTATCGTCCGTCCAGCCTGCCTGAATATAGCTATACGTCGCGCCTTCGTTCTTCTTGTTCAGATATACGTATTCAACGCCGTCTTTCGTTTCCTTCGCAGCGTCTTCCGCATACCAAGCGAGCTGATATTCCTTCGTCGTCTTGGCAATCTCCATCGAGTCGTCCTGTACAACGTATTTTACCGAAAGGAATTCCTGCTCGTTATTTTCCTTGTAAACGGTGGTCGCCTTGAATTCTTTACCCGATTCGAGCGCTTCCGTCTTGGTCGCATATACGCTGCCGTCCGCCGCGAGATAATACGTCGTATCCATAAAGTAATGGGACGATTTCATATCCGTATTGTACGTCACCGACGTATCGGTAGGATTCCATTGATAGAACGATCTCGTCGTGATCTTCGAATCGCTATTGGGCAAAACGTCGATAACCGTCGGCGAATAATATGCAAACGCCGTACCGATGAGCAAGCCGTCCGCGATATCGTCGTTGATCACGATGACGGGAGCTGCCGTATCGGGAACTTTCTTCGTCTTCTTGTCCCCTTCTTCTACGACGTTGTCAAACTTCTGGTTGTTCAGCTCGTACAGATATACCTTTGCATCTTCCGTCGAAGTCGTTTCCGTTTCTTCTTCGCTCTTTTCGTTTGCAATCGCAAACGGAATCACCTTACCGCTGGTATATGCCGCGTAGTTCGCGCCGATGTTTTCAAACGTACCTACCTCCGTACCGTTCAATAATACGTTGAAAGTACCGTAATCAGCGCCGTCCGTTTCGGAAAGGGTGAGCGTCATCATCTTATTTACGTCCGCCGCCGCGATTTCCGTCGCGGAAACCACGCCGTTGATCGCCACCGAAAGATTGCCGTTTTCCAGCTTTGCAAACGTCACTTTGTTCGTAGCCTTGTTGTCAGCGTTCGCCGTTGCCGATTCGCTCTCGATCACAACAGAGAGTGCGTCGAAGTTGGTGTTCGCCAACGCAAATTTCGCCGTAAAATACTGCGCGCTAACTGCGCCGTCCACTTCGTCAAACCATTTGAGCGCAAGATTGCGGCGGAATTCTACGTTCTCGCCCTTGCCGATCGAAAAGGTCGTCGTGCCCACTGCATCGGTCATTTCCGCACCGATAACGTTGGTGTAGTTCGACGCGAAGATGTCCGTCAGCGTGTACGTTTTCGCCGTCGCCGCTTCGTCAGCCGCAACGACGTCCGTCTTCATCAAGCCCGCGCCGAGCGTCGCTACGCCCAACATACCGCCAAGCAACAATGTAATCAGTTTTTTGTTCGTCTTTTTCATAAGAACCTGTGCCTTTTAGAGTATTTGCAAACGAATTGTTCGCAATATCGTACTTATCTATTTTACACCGAAATCCCCCTTTTGTCAAACGCATTTTACGGGGATTTGGTGTGTTTTTCGTTTTTTATTAAATTTTCATTTAATTTCTATCGCTTTTCCAAGATCAAATGCCTTCCAAGGCACTTCCGTTTCGGGCGGCGAAGCGATAAATTTTAACCGTTCTTTCGTAATCGGGTGCAGGAAAGACAGCGAATACGCCCACAGCGCGAGTTTCCCCTTTTGCGCCAGCGCACCGCCGTAGCGCATATCCCCGTAGATGGGATGCGAAATCCCTGCCATCTGCACGCGGATCTGGTGCGTTCTGCCCGTATGCAAGCGCACCTCTACCAGAGCATACTTGCCCTTGTCTTCCACGACCTTGTAGTCAAGCTCGGCGTATTTTGCACCGTCTTCGGAGGGCGTACAAATGTACACCATATTGTTCACGGTATTCTTTCTAAGATAGTTGCAAAGCGTACCGCGTTGCGTGTCGGGTGCACCGCAAAGCACAGCGAGGTATTTCTTTTCAAAATCCCCCGTTTGCAGACCTTCGGTAAGGCGTGCCGCCGCCTTGCTCGTCTTTGCGTACACCATTACGCCGCCCGTGGGGCGATCCAAACGGTGCACCAAGCCCACGTACACGTTGCCCGGCTTTTCATAGCGGACCTTAATATACTGCTTTACCATATCCAGCAGGTTGTCGTCCTTGCTTTCGTCAGGACAGCAAGCCACCATTTGCGGTTTTAATACCACGATGATGTGGTTGTCTTCGTACAAGATATTCAATTCAGGCATTACGTTCGTTCCCGTCATTGATAAACATACCTCCTGCTCCGCAAGGAAGAGAAATCCCTTCTTCCGTCTTAATACCCACTTCGTATGCCTCCACTCTGCCGCGGTAGCCCTTCAAAGTCAGCTGTAAAATATTCTGTAAAACCATCGGTTGCAAGCCCGTCGTATAGCTGTTAATTAGCACGAACAAAGGGTTGTCCGAAAGCACCTGCGAACAAAGCTCCACGAATTTGTACAGATCGTTTTCAATCTTCCACATTTCGCCGTTCGGACCTCTGCCGTAGGACGGGGGATCCATAATGATCGCGTCGTATTTGTTGCCGCGGCGGATTTCGCGCTGCACAAACTTCAAACAGTCGTCCACAATATAGCGAATCCCCGTATCGATCCCCGAAAGACGCGCGTTTTCGCCGGCACGCTCCACCATCCCTTTCGCAGCGTCTACGTGCGTGACCTGCGCACCTGCTTTGGCGCAAGCCACCGTCGCACCGCCCGTATAGGCGAACAAATTCAGTACCTTAATCGGCCGACCTGCGTTTTTGATCAGCGAAGTCATACGCTCCCAGTTCACCGCTTGTTCAGGGAACAAGCCCGTGTGCTTAAAGCCCATCGGTTTGATTTTGAAACGGATATCCAAATCGTCGTAAGCAATATTCCACTCGTCGGGGAAGGGGCGCAAAATTTTCCAACCGCCGCCACCCTTTTCGCTACGCTTATAATAGGCGTTCAGCTTTGGATAGGCAAAAAGGTCGGTTTGCGCTGCCCAGATCACCTGCGGATCGGGACGGAGCAAATACACGTCTTTCCAACGCTCCAATTTATATCCGTCGCCCGTGGCGATGATCGAATAATCTTTCCAGTTTTGCGAAATCTTCATACTCTTTCCTTGTTCGCTTTTCTCGTTATGCCCACGCGCACAAAAACGCGCAATAAGACATAATAAGACGATTATACCTACATATTATACCGCAAAATCGTTTTCTTGTAAAGTGTTTTGTTTGCCGAATAAAAAAAATTAAAATTTTTTCAAACTTTTTTTACAGAAGGCCTTTCATATTATTGTAAAATTCAAATAAATTTGCTATAATTATTTTCGGAAATCGGCTGACGCAACAAAAAGTCGCTTCGCTAAATTCGTTATTCTTAAAAAAGAGGTTTTATAAAATGGAAAAAATCTACACAGGCAAAACCAAAGACGTTTACAAATTGGAAAACGGCAACGTATTGTTGAAATTCAAAGACGATTGCACGGGCAAAGACGGCGTGTTCGACCCCGGTGAAAATACCGTTGGGCTTACCATCGAAGGCATCGGCAAGGCAAACCTGAAATCTTCCGTTTACTATTTTGAAATGCTGAAAAAAGCAGGCATCAAAACCCATTACGTTTCCGCAGACATCGAAAACGCAACGATGGAAGTTCTTCCTGCTACGGTATTCGGGCACGGTTTGGAAGTTATTTGCCGTTTGGTTGCGACGGGTAGCTTTATCCGCAGATACGGCGAATATATCGAAAACGGCACCCCCCTCAAAGGCGGCTACGTAGAATGCACCTTCAAAAACGATGAAAAGGGCGATCCCCTTGTCACCGCGGAAGGCCTTGCAGCACTCGGTGTTATGAGCATGGAAATGTTCAATTCGATGAAAGAACAGACCTTAAAAATCACGAAGGTCGTTGCGGACGATCTGAAAACGATCGGCTGTGATCTTTGGGACATCAAGTTTGAATTCGGCTACAACAACGGCGAAGTGATCCTGATCGACGAAATCGCGTCGGGCAATATGCGCGTTTACAAAGACGGCAAAATTGTTGATCCCGTTGCACTCACCAAAATGATCAACGAAAGATAATTTGTATATAAGCACGGTATTTGAAAAGCCGCCCTATGCAGGGCGGCTTTTGTATATTTATTCGTCTTTGATGTTGCCTTTTTGTACGTTCTTTTCGATCAGCGTTTTCGTGTATTCCCAAATCTCTTGCGAACCAGGTTTGGTGCGTTGTTGACGACCCGTCACCTGCGTTTTGCATACGCCGTGCTCACGCCAATCCCCACCGTCGTTGTAATCGTTGAGTAGCAAAGGCTGAAAATTGTCCATCGCTTTGACGAATTTCGCCTCTGCCGTTTCCCCTTTTTCAAACTCTTCAAAAAGGGCGCGCAGCTCGTCGCGCTGATCGTCGGGCAACAGCCCGAAAATACGTTCCGCCGCCCGTTCTTCCTTTTCCTTTTGCGTGGCGAGTGCCTGCGGATCGTACGCATACGCGTCCCCTGCGTCAATCTCCACGACGTCGTGGATAAGTGCCATCATCATCGCCTTGGCAACGTCGAAACCCTCGTTCGCATATTCTTTGAGCAAATACACCATCGTCGCCATATGCCACGCGTGCTCCGCGTCGTTCTCTTGGCGCGCAAAACCGCTAATGTGCGTTTGGCGCAGAATATTCTTCTCTTTATCGATCTCTAAAATAAACCGAATTTGGTCTTCCAAGCGTTTCGTTGGCATACGTCCCCCACCTTATTCACCGATAATGCGTTGATGTTCGGCAAAATATCGCCGACCGAGAATATGTAAACTCTCGCGGCAAAAATGGATATCATCGCCGTTCTTGTTCTTTTGATCGTTAGAAAGCAGATCGGACGTTTCTACAAAACCGCCCTTTCCGCTCTCGCTTACCACTTCGCGGATCGCCTGCAAAATCGGGGCGCAAATGCCTATATTTTTGCTCTTCCAATCGTTTACAAATTCGCCTGCGATAAAGGGAATTTTCTCGCCGACACGGGTACGTACCCCGTCCACGAGCGCGGAAAGCTGCTTTTTATAGTTATCGGGCGTATTCCCTTCGAACGCGTCGTGTTCGCCCTGATGCCACAAAAATCCGACCACGCGGTTTTCTTTATTGAGCGACAGCGCGTAATCGATCAGCTCTAACAATTTTAGATACAGACAATCGTGCAAGCCCCAATGTTTCTTTTGAAAGCCTGCGCCGCCTACGCCGCCGCGGATAATCAGGAGTTTGCGATCTGCCGCCAACAAGCCCGCCTTTTCGTATTCCTCCGCAAACGTCAGCGAAAAATCGCCTAACGTGTCGCCTGCTTCGTTCAAGCGTTCTTTCGCCTGCTCGATCACGAACGGTTTGTCGTGAAAATGGATATGCAGGTTCTCTTCATCGACCGTCACCGTCTTTTCCGCTCTTAAATAGAACGCGTTGGGGGACGGGATCAATTCTCGCTCGACAGGGCCGACACCGCAACCTTCGGCGTTCGATTGACCGCCTTGAATAATAATGTCAAATTTAACGTTAGAGAAATCCATAGCTTTCACGTTTCCTTTTTACTTTTTACTTATTATAGCACAACGCCCTTTGGAATTACAAGTGTTTGCGCATAATTTTTTCATACAAAAAGCCGCCTGACAGGGCGGCTCTCGTTTTTTATGTTTTATTGCATTTCGGGCAGGTGCATCAGCTCGACAAAAGTCAAGACTACCGACGTTTCGCACCAACAGCTGACGTTGAACACGCCGCCGATATACGCAGGCATTTCCCAATCACTGGTGTTTACGCGTTCACAGATATACCCGTCGGGAAGTCTGCCGTCGGGATCGCCGTGTTCGTGATCCCAATCGTAAATAGGTTTCCACGCCGTCGATACGCATTGTGGCAAAAAATACGCAATATCTTTGACGAGTTCCAAATACAATTTTTCGCCCGTATAACGGTATAGGCGGTACAACGTGTCCCCCGAGAACGTACAAATCCCCGGCGCGGAGTGTTTGTTCTGCACGTTGGCAAACACACTCCCTACCGTGTTGATATTTTGCAAAGCAAATTCGCACCCGTCGGGGAATTTGTAGGCGTACGTCATTACCCACGACGAGAACAAATTCGCGCTGTCCTTCGCATACTCCAGCCATTTTTGTTCCTTTGTAGCCTCGTACAAAAGCACACAGCTCTCCACCATCGCGAACGAACTCTCGCTGTCGGGCGCGGTGAGTATCTCCCCAGGACCGCCTGTCGTCAATCCTTTTGCCACGAAATTTTGATAATAATATTCGCAAGCCTTTTTCGCCGTTTCCAGATATTTTTCACACTTAAAATACTCGTAGGAGCGCACCAAGCCGCCAATCGCCGACGCGCCTGCACAGGAGAGCGAAATGAGCATATCCCCCGTTTCCTGATGGACGAACTGCCCGAACGTTCCGTACTTTTCAAACAGGCGCACAAACGCGTCCGCACAGTTTTCGCCGCAATCTCCCATTCTTTTTTCACGGGCATTACGTCGAAGTGTTTGTACAAGAACGCGAGCACATCCCCACTCTTTCGGATTAAATGCGCGCCCGACATACCGTCAAAATCCCCTTTGTCCTTATCATTGAAGTGGAAACTGTCGTCTTTGATTTGATCGTCGAACAGATTGCCGTAGAAAAATCCGCTAGGCGCAACGTAGGACACCAAATAATCGATCGTCTGCACGGCACGCGCCTTTGTCTGCTCGTTTCCTTTGACATACAGGGGATAGGACGACTGCGCGTTGCCGCACCAGCCGCATTGCCATTGACGCCAACGGTTGTTCCCGAAATATTTTCCGCTGTAATTATGCTCGTTAAAGTGCCGCTCCATCACGTCCCACAGCGCAGAGGTATAGCCGTTCCCGGGGCGCGGACTGTGCATTAGCGTTTTTCTGTTTCGTAAGAAATATTCAAAAAATTGCGAAAGGCTTTCGCATTCAAAGTCACAGAGCAATAGTGCAGACGAAAATTCGTCGCCGTAGCGTACCGACAGCCCACGGTCAGCGTCTTTTTCAGGCGGTAAAACATAGCGGTAAGCGTATTCGCGTTTGGTGGGATATTGCACCGTGATTTTGCCTTGTTCGATCGCAAATCCGATATTCTTACCCCCCACTTCCTGTTCTGCGAACAGAAAAAACGCCTGTTTTTTTCGTTTATAAAACACACCGACGCAGGGCGTTGCCATATCTCCTGCCGTCACTTCGATTTTTCCGCTCCCGTCCACGTGCAAGGCAGGTATGCCTTTCATCATTATTGGACGTTCGTTTTCGTACATTTCGCTCGTTTTGTACATCGGCGGATACGGGCGATCGACCTGTTCGATCTTATTCCCGTCATACACGCAAGCGGGGGCAAAAATATAACAATCGTCTTCCCAGTCCGAAAAATCGATCTCCGCGCGCCAGTCCGCCTCGGCATAGCACTTATCCGCCCTAAAATACACCCTTTCATTTTCATAGCGACACGTACCGTATCGCGATAAAGCGCTGATTCTGTACTCCATACTCTTCTCCTTATATCTGCGCAAATACTCCTTTTAAGGCAGGGTACGCTTGCCTGAATACTCTGTATTTTTCTTGGTACGCCGCCGCGATAATTGGATCGGGCAAAACAACATCCTTCGTCTTTACAATGGCGGCAGTAGCCTCTGAAATATCCTTGTATTCACCTGCGCCAACCATTGCGAGAATTGCCGCGCCATAGGCAGGGCCTTCTTCTATCCCCACAGTAGCCACGGGCAGATTCAAAACGTTGGCGATAATCTTTTTCCAAATTTCACTCTTCGCACCGCCGCCGCATATTTTCGTCCGTGTAATTGCAAGTCCGTTTGAACGTGCCACTTCCACACAATCTCGCAGCGCAAACGCCACCCCTTCCAGAACGGCAAGTGTCATCTCTTTCCGCGTAGTATCGGGGCGCATACCAATAAACGCGCCACGCGCCGATACGTCGTTGTGCGGACTGCGCTCGCCCATAAGATACGGCAGGAAAAATACGTCGTTTTTGCCCAGCAACGCATCTAAACCGTCCTGCTCCGCAAAAAAATCTTTCGTGTTGAGAATTTCTTCCGACCACCACTTATTACAGCTCGCAGCCGATAAAATACACCCCATTAAATGGTATTTGCCGTTGGCGTGAGCAAAGGAGTGCAGGGCGTTGTGCCCGTCCACAGAAAAAGCGTTTTGAGCGATAAATACCGTACCGCTCGTACCCAAGGAGATATTGCAATCTCCGTCTTGCACCGTACCCGTACCGATTGCCGCCGCGGCGTTATCCCCTGCGCCTGCCGTCACAATCGCGTTCGGCAATCCGTATTCATCACGTACCGTGCCTATGCACGCATAGCTTTCACACAGTTTCGGCAGCCATTTTTCATCCACGTGGCAATACGCGCACATCTCCTTCGACCAACATTTGTTTTGCACGTCCATTAGCAGCATACCGCTCGCATCCGAATAATCGGTGACGTGCACCCCCGTCAACATATACGCCAAATAGTCCTTCGGCAGCATAATTTTGGCAATCCTTACAAAATTTTGGGGTTCGTTTTCCTCTACCCATAAAATTTTCGGGGCGGTAAATCCTGCAAACGCAACGTTCGCCGTATAGCGCGATAACGTCTCTTTGCCTACGACTGTATTCAGCCTATCCGTCTGCTTTTGCGTTCTACCGTCGTTCCACAAGATCGCAGGGCGGATCACTTCGTCCCGATCGTCCAAAAGCACCAAGCCGTGCATCTGTCCGCCAAACGAAACGCCTTTCACTTCGTCCCGTCTATACCCGTTTAACAGCGCATCCAAACCCAAACGAGTGGCGCTTATCCAATCTTCGGGATTTTGCTCGCTCCAACCGCTCTGGGGATAATACACGGGATATTCCTTGGTGACGGCGTTCAAAATCCGTCCATCTGCCGCCGTCAAGAGTAATTTCACCGAGGACGTACCTAAATCAATACCGATATACGTGTTCATATCTCACCCGAACAGCACGCTGTTTACAATGCCTTCCAACGTCTCCTGCTTGCCACTCCCAGGGAGCGCAGGCGCGCCGAGTTTTTCCGCATACGCAGAAAGCTCTTCCAAGCTCGTCTCGTTTGCAAGTATCTTCTTACCGATCTCGCTTTCACGGTAGCTCGCATATCGTTTCGCAATAAATCCGTCAATACGTCCATCTTCAATCAACTCTGCAGCTTTGATCAGACCGAGCGCGAACGTATCCATACCCAAAATATACCCTTCGAACATATCTTCCGCTGTATAGGACGGACGACGGTTTTTCGCGTCGAAATTAAATCCGCCGGTAAGTCCACCAGCCTTGATCACCTCGTACATACACATTGTCGCCGTATAGACGTCGAACGGGAATTCGTCGGTATCCCAACCGAGCAGATAATCCCCTTGGTTGGCGTCGATCGAACCGAGCATACCGTTGATCGCGGAAACGCGAAGATCGTGCTGGAACGTATGCCCTGCAAGAGTCGCGTGGTTCGCCTCGATATTCATCTTAAAATCTTTATCCAAGCCGTGTGCTTTCAAAAATCCGATTGCCGTCGCCGCATCGAAATCGTATTGATGTTTCATAGGTTCTTTCGGTTTGGGTTCGATATAGAAATCCCCCGTAAAGCCGATACTCCTGCCGTATGCCACCGCCATTTTCATAAGACGGGCGATATTTTCCTGCTCGAATTTCATATCGGTATTAAGCAGCGTTTCATACCCTTCTCTGCCGCCCCAAAAAACGTAGCCCTTACCGCCGAGTTTCACGGTGATGTCCAACGCCTTTTTCACCTGTGCTGCCGCAAACGCAAACACGTCCGCACTGTTTGAAGACGCCGCACCGTTACAAAAACGGGGATTACCGAACATATTTGCCGTGCCCCACAGACATTTGATACCTGTTTCACGCATTTTCTCTAAAATGTAATCGGAAATCTCGTCCAAACGGCGGTTTGTTTCCTTAATATCGTCCGCTTCGGGCACAATATCTACGTCGTGGAAACAGAAATATTCGATGCCGAGCTTTTGCATAAACTCAAACCCGGCGTCCACCTTCGCCTTTGCGTGTTCCATCGTCCCTTCTTTTACGCCAAACGATTTGTCTGCCACGCCGCGCCCAAACATATCCACACCGCTCGCGCAAAGATTATGCCACCATGCCATCGCAAAAGGCAGATGCTCCTTCATCGTTTTGCCCAAAATCACACGGTCGGCGTCGTAATATTTGAACGCCAACGGATTTTTGCTCTTCGCTCCCTCATATTTGATTTTCGGTATATCCTTGAAAATTGCCATAACACAAATTCTCCTTTTTTTCTTTATTATATCGCAGAGCGACACAATTTTCAAGATGAAAAACGTTCAAATATAGGTAAAATTGTTCATTTTTTTGAACAATTTCTTGACAAAAACCTAAAATATGTTATACTATACGTATGAGCAGTTTTTTTGACCTAAAAAAATTACAACAACTATTGAAAGATTTTTATACCGCCGTGGGCATACGCATTTCCGTATTTGACGAGCGGTTTTGTCTGGTTACGGAATACCCGACCGAAGCCCCGAAATACTGTTCGTATATTCGCACGACGGCGTGTGGCGCAGAAGGCTGTCGAAAGTGCGATTTCGCCGCGTGTAAGCGCGCCGAGAAACAACAAGCGGCACATATCTACGTTTGTCATGCAGGCGTGACAGAGGCTATCACCCCTATCCGTTTTGAAAACGGTGTGCTCGGATACGTCATTTTGGCACATATGATGCCGTTAGAAAACTACGATACGGCTTTTGAAAACGCCGTTGCACTCTGTGAAAAATACGGACTGGACGGTACGCAAGGCAGGGAGTATTTATCTCAGATCGCGCCGCGTAGCCGCGAACAGATCCTTGCCGCCGTACATTTGCTCGATGCCGTTTCTTCTTATCTGTACGTAGCCAATCTCGTCAAGAAAAACGGCGACGATCTCGCTACTCGGCTGGATCGTTTTCTACGTGAAAATCTACACCTGAAACTGACGTCTAACTCCATCTGCAAACAATTCCTGATCTCACGTACCAAGTTATATATGGTGGCAACGGAGAGCTTTGGCATGCCCATCTCCCAATACGTATTTTCGCTGCGCATCAAAGCGGCAAAAAAACTGCTAAAAGAAAGCACGCTTTCTCTTGCGGATGTGGCGGCAACGGTGGGTTTCCCCGATGAGAATTATTTTGGCAAGGTATTCAAAAAGGACGTGGGCATACCCCCTTCCGCCTACCGAAAGCAACACGGCGATTAAACGACGAATATATTTTGACACAAAAAAACACGGGCTAACCGTGTTTTTTTTGCGCACATATTGCACGTCCTTATTTTCTCTTCTTTTTACCGACGCCCAGCACCAAACCTGCCGCCGCCAGCGCACTCAACGTCATCGCACCCACTCCGAACGAGCCGCAGCCTTTATCCTTGCCCGTGGGCGCGCCCGTCGTTGCACTCGCCGCAATCGAATTCGACGTGCCGTCCTGCGACGTACTCGTTTCAACCGATTCGCTCAGCTCCGGTTCTGCGAACGAACTTTCTTCTTCCGACGATATAATCTCCTCTTCCGAACTCATTACTTCCTCGGACGAAGTTTCTTCCTCTTCGGGGTATTCCTCTTCGGGATAGATTTCATAGCCGTAAGGATCGTACAGCGTAATATTTTTGATCATAAATCCGCCGTCGAGATTGCCCATCTTGAACAAGAAACCGCAGAACATTTCTTCATATTTTGCAAACGTCGATCCATCGTTAGGATAGAGTTTCGTCGTGCTGTCAATCGTAATCGTATGCCAGTCGCCGTCCGCTTCGATCTTGGGAATAATAATCGGATACGTACCGTCCGACGCCAAAATCTGCACAATGTAATCCTGCGTGGAAATATCTAAAACGCCTCGGGGATCGTCGTTCGCCATACAGTATTCAAACGAGAACGAGCCAACGTCCATCGGAATTAACGTGTAGGGTTTCGTGACCGTTTGCACGCCGTCCGCAATAAAACGAATTTCGGGGTTCTTCTGATCCGTACCGTCGCCAACGTCGGCAAAATACCACGCGTCGTATTCGTCGTCCACGCGGCAATACTTCCAGTCTGACATATTCTTGATCTTTGCTTCTTCCAACGTCAACACGCATACAGGTGCGCTGTCGATCGCAACAATCTCATAAGGCAGATACGCCGCACTCGCCGTCATAGGTTCACTCGCGAGCGCACCTACCGCTACTCCAACGCAAAGCGTTGCCACAAGGCTCGTCATCATTTTTTTCATTGGTTTATTCCCCACAAATATCTCTAATTATACGTTGACCTTTTTGCCGTTGCTTTCGTACGCCGCTAAAATCAACCTAATTACCTTCGAGCCTTCTTCACCGTTGATCGGGAATTTCTCGCCCTTTTCCACGCAATCGTAGAAATGTGCAAACAACCGACCGTGCCCCGTACCGTAGCAGCCCTTGCCGTACACCCGTTTCGACGAATCAAAATATTTCAATTCGTTGTTATGCCAAACGTAGTCGCCTGCGATACGTATAGACCCGTCCTTGGTGTAAAGCATCACTTCGGGCACAAAATCCACTTTGCTACCGTTCGTGGCAAAGAACGTAAAATTCGCGTTGCCCGTATAGAGCGCGCTCGCCGTATCTTCCACTTCGATTTCGTTTTGCAAAGTAAGATTGCTAACGGACGCGACCGCCTCGTTAGGCATACCGCAGAACCATTGTAAGAGATCGAGCGTGTGCAACGCCTGATTGATCAGCACGCCGCCGCCTTCCTGATCCCACGTACCGCGCCAAGCCGCCTGTGCGTAATATTGCGCACTTCTGTGCCATACCATCGTCGCGTAAGCCGCAGTCGCCTTGTCGTCACCGAGTTGCTCCTTTGCATACACGTTGGCTGCATTATAACGGTTTTGAAGTACCACGCCCAGCTGTGCCGTCGATCTCTTTTCCGCTGCCGCGATCATTTCCATCTCGTCACGACTGATGCACAGCGGTTTTTCACAGAGCACGTTCACGCCTCTGTCCAACGCATACACCACCATCTCCGCGTGCAAGTAGTGCGGCGTACAGATATGTACCACGTCAGGACGTTCTTCGTCTATCATTTTCTTATAATCCGCGTACCCTTTTGCGTACGGAAATTCCGCAAACTTCGTTTCGTCCACATCGCAGACCGCCACGACGTTCGTGTCCATTTCCGAAAGCACTTCCAAATGCACGTGCCCGATCACACCCAAACCTATTACGGCCGTTTTCATTTTCTCTTTTCTCCTGTTCTTCGCCCATTTCCCGAGCTTATCTATATGATACTACCTTTCCGAGAAAATGTCAATAGACAAAACGTATTTTTTTGTTTGCAAAAACGCACTTTTTTCTTGTTTTTAGCTCAAAATTCTACTTTGTAGAATAAATCGCGCTGCTCATGCGCCTGCGCCGAAACGGTGAACTCCGCATACCCGTCGCAAACAGTAAAGGGAATTTCTTCTTCGCCAAGGCGAACGGAGCGCGGCGTAGCGCCGTAAATGCGTATCGTCATATCCCGAACAGGCTTAATCCCGCCAATTTTCGGGATTGAATTGTTGATAATATCGTGCCCGTTGTCCGCTCTGCCGTCAAAGCTACCCTGCCGACGATATACCGACAGACTGCCACTATTTTCACCTTCCGTCCAAGCAAATTTCGTCTCTGCAAAACCGCCCTGTTCGTAATCGTAGGTAAACGCATCGTCTTCGTACAGCGAGAACGCGCCGTCGCCACCCGTATATACCCTAATCACGTAATCGTGTTCCTTTTCGAGAATATACTGCTGGGGCAGCATCGTCGCGATAATCGAGCCTTTTTTGACGAGCAGCGCGCCTGCGTAGCCGTCCGCGATTTCGTATTCCACATCCCCTTGATACGTCTTGCCCGTGAAATAATCTACCCACTCTCCAGCAGGTAATTTCAAATGCATATCAAACGCGCCGACATAAAACGAATCACCCAGCATATACGCATTGTGCACGTCGTCGAAATGATCACTCTCGCCGCATACCATAGGCAACGGCCGCATTACGGGAATACCCGTCACAGACGCTTTATGCGCCATTGTATAAATGTACGGGAAGAGGGACGAGCGCAAAATCGAATAGTTCTTGATTGTGCGCTCCACTTCGGGGGGCAAGAACCAAGGATAGAAATAGTACGCCCAAGAACAAAGCTGCGTCCACGTGGAAAGAAAAGCGTAATGGATCGCCTTGACGTCCAAAATATCCATATCGCAACTGGTGTTGGTGTGTCCACACATCGCATAATTTAGACACGCTACCAGCGTTCTCGGGCCACCGCCCGTGTCCCCTGCCCACGTCGCCGCATACCGCTGCGTACCCACGTACGCACCTGCCGTATAAATCATACCGCGGCGATCGGTGTACTTTTGAAATCCTTCCTTCATCTGCTTGGCAAGCGCCACGCAATAGACGTTGTGCACTTCGTCGTCCAAATATTTCTTTGCCCAAAGGCGATCGGGGTGCGGCATAACTTGCGCATATCCGTCCAGCTTAAAGCACGCCGCGCCGTTATCCACAAATTTTTTCAGGTGCTCAAACCACGGCTCGTCTTCTTTTGTGATTTCGTCCGTTTTCTTCACGCCTTGTATATGCGCGTCGGCAAAATCCACGTTTTTTTTGAAATCATCGCTGTTTTCGTCTTGCAGCTGATATTCTATTGCCCCACCCGTGACTTCGTTTCGATCTTCTTCGTAGAACAGGTCGTAATCTTCGCAAAGCCACAAGGAAAGCTGCATACCCATAAAACGCATCGGCCCCATAAACGTACGGTGACTTGCTGTGTTTTCGGGCAACCAATGGGGCATCCAAAACCGTTCCTTATCCCACTTTTTCTCCGTAGATCCATCGTAATACGTCTCCATCCAACAAGGCTCTAATCCGAACACGTCACAGGGGATTCCACGATCGCGGAACATCCGCACGTCGTCCAACATCTGGCGCGCGTTCATCATCCGTTCGCTCTCCACGAACGTCAAACCGTACCCAAATGCAGGCAGCATTGTCGGTTTTCCTGTAATATCCGTGATCGCCTGCACCATCTCCAAGAGTGTATTCGCGGCGAGCAAATAAAAATCCGCCGTACCACCAGCCGCCGAAATGGTCAGCATATCTTGATCGCTGTCGCCCAAATCAAATTTTTGACAGTACGTACAGTTGACGATGATCGCCCATCCTTCCGAGCTTAACACCACGGGCAACGGGCCGTAGGACGCCACGTTCGCCACCCATACGTTGAGCGTCTTACCGCGGATCATCACGCTGTCACGGTTCGCGTCCCCCATACCGAACAGACGCTCTTTCTTTGCAAGCGGGATTTTAATCTCAAAGCCGCCGCCTGCTACGTTTTGCACCGCAATCTCTTTCACCGCTTTTTCAGCGGAAAAACGTACGCCCTGCTCCGTCAGCTCTGCACTACACGCTGCATACGCACGCGAAAGCTCGTCTTGCACAAAGCCGTATCTCGTCAGCATACTTGCTCTGCCCTGCTCCGTCGTAATACGATAGGCACTTTGCCCGATCTTTTTCAGCTGCAACATAGTTTTCTCCTTTTCGTCGCTATCTATCGCTTGACAGCGGCTCACTTTTCGTTTATACTATCATTATAGCATAAAACGCTCCACAATCAATGGTATATCTTATACTATTCTTACATTTTTAGCATTATCTTATTTTTTATGGAATTATATTATTATAACCGACACGACTACGATACCGTTATCCCCTTGGCAGAAATGCAAATGCCTTTTCACGATTTAACCATCCTTTTGGACGGGGAAATGATCTACCACGTCAACGGCGTGCGCGTGACACTGCACGATGGGGATATGATCTTTGTCCCCAAAGGCGCGGTGCGTACGCGCGAAGAAGTGCAAAATTCCCGATACGTCAGCTATAATTTCTGGGACGAAGCGCAAGAAATCTTCCCCCTGCTGCTACAAGGAACACTCTCCAACGCAGCCTTGCATACGGTCTATGCCTTTGACGAGGCACGAAAAACAACGTTTAACCTTTCCGAGCCTCGTTTAATTTTGTTGCTCCGTTCTCTACTCGAAGAAATAGGCTATCAATTGCGGCTACAAAAGGAAAGTGCGCTGGTAAAAGAAATCAAATCGTACCTGCACGAGCATTTACGCGAAAGGATCACCCTTGCGAACGTAGCACAGCACGTATTCTTTTCCGTGCCCTACGTAGAGAAGGTTTTCAAGGACGAAACGGGCGTTTCGGTGATACGCTACCTGATCGAGCAGCGATTGTCGCTGGCGAAGACTTTGCTGATGGACGTGTCCCTTTCCCTGCGAGCCGTTGCCGAGCGGAGCGGATTTCCCGATTATAATTTCTTTTCACGAACGTTCAAAAAGTACGTCGGCTGTGCGCCTTTGGCGTATCGCAACAATCACTCCGTTATCCCGAAAAAGTAATGCCTATACGACAAAACCGCCCTGCGTAGTGCCTACGCAGGGCGGTTTTATTTTCGCTTTTCATTTTGTCTTATGCATACGATACAGCACAGCCGCCATTATCACGCTGATAACGACAGGCACGGCGCAACAGCCCAAAAGCAGGTAAAAGGTACTCGTCCATCCGAAATGATCGGCGTACGCACCCAGCCCATACGAGCTGACTGCGCTGCCGATGTAGCACGCTCCGTTGAGCAACCCTGACAACATACCCGAATTGATCTTATCCCGAAGATACAGCGGCGCCATACTCGTCACTACGTTATTGATGCCGTGCATCAACAGCGAGATCAATCCAAACAGCAAGATAATACCCAACCAAAAACTCGTCTTAAAGAGCAGAATCACAGCAAAAATGCACACCGTCGCCGATGCGAACAACACCCCTGCAAGCAATAAAAAGTTCTTAATCTTTTTATGCAACGCAACCGCCATAAACGATCCGAATATCCCCACGATCGCTAGCGTGATCGTGAGCAAAATGGACAGGCTGTCGTCCAAATCGTACACTTCGTACAAAATACTCGGCACCCACGTGTTCAGTCCGTCTTTGACAAGATTGTTCACGATTGCAAACAGAGCCAAGAACACCAGCATAACGAGAATACCGCTCGTCAATGCGCTTTGTACAGCACTCGTTTGCCCCTGCTCATTGTCTGACTTCTCCACGATTTCCGCCTTTGCGTTGCGAACCGCTTTGCTATAAAGCGTTAGCCAAATTGCCGCCGCAACGACCAAAACGATCGACGTCGTGATAAACGAATATTTGAAATGGAAAAATTCCACGAACAGCGCGCTCAATGCGTACGCAATCGCTGTGCCGAACGCCACCGTCGTCGCCATTACGAGCACCGCGGATTTTAATTTGCTTTGCGTTAAATACGTACCGAGGGTCAGGACCAGCGTCGGCCATAACACCGATTGCGCAATCCCGTTGACGAGCCAAAGGTATTTGATCGACCAAAAAGGCACATCCAAATACAGCACGCCGTTAATCGCCGCAGACACGAGCAACGCTCCGCCCACCATATATTTTTTAGGATAAAATTTACAGCAAAGCCCGTTGATGACCTGCCCTACTCCGTACGCGATGAAAAACATCGTGCTGATCAAGCCTGCATCCGCCTTCGTCACTCCGTAGTGAGTGATCACCTTAATCGTGTTCGACGAATAGCTGTATTTTCCCAAATACGCACAGGTGTATGCGATCCAGCAGAGCACGATAAGCAACAATCCACCGCTCTTCTTTTTTTGCATTTCCATTATTTTGCCTTTGATGCGCCATTACGCGCGAAGTTGTTTTCTCACTTTCCCATCACGACGGTGACCGTCAGGCGTTCGCCCTGCGGGGCGATCACGTTGTCGCATACCTTTTCGCCGTTCACGTAGATTTCCTTCACCGTATTGCCGCACGCACACGGGTTCTCGATCGTAATATCGTACGTGCAGCCGCGGAATACGCGTTGCACTTTCGCTGTGTTCCAAGCGTTGGGCACGCAAGGCTTAATTTCCAAACCGTCCATCTTCGGCTTTAACCCGAACATATATTGCTGCACGGCAATCGTCATCCAAGCTGCCGTCCCCGACAGCCACGACACACCTGCCGCGCCTGCGGACAACGCCATCGGCGCACGGATATTCGACGAATAGATGTACGGCTCGGCATTGTATAGATCTACCCCGAATTTTGAAACGATATGATCGGGAATCATATCTTGGTAGATTTTATACGCCTGCTCGCCGTTGCCCAGCATACATTGCGCGATGATTGCCCATGTGTTGGCGTGACAGAACACGCCGCCGTTCTCCCCGATACCGGGCTGCGCGAACGTCAGCTCGTTCTCCTTGGACGGATAATTTCTCTGCAAGGGCGGATAGAGTTTCATCAAGCCATAGCCGCAATCCAAACGCTCCATTGCCGCGTTCATCGCGGACATACCCCTATCCTTTGTCGTACTTTCGGAGAATACCGCCCAACTCTGTGAGTTGATCCAAAGCTCCGCACACGCGTCCCCTTTCTTACCCAATTTCATACCTTCGTCGGTGACGGCGCGAATAAACCACTCCCCATCCCAACAAAAATCGTTCAAAATTCCCTCTTGCTTTTTGATAATCTCGATATACTCGGGGTGGTTTTCGCCTACCAAGGCGCACAGCTCGATCATTTGCTTGCACGCAAGCACGAGCATCTGCGACACGAACACGCTCTCCCCCTTGCCGTCTTTGCAGACGTTGGAAAGCATATCGTTCCAGTCTGATCCGAGCATCAACGGCAACCCGTCTACCCCCAAATTGTTGACGGTAAATTCAATAGATTTTTTCAAATGCTCGAACACCGTACCGCTGCCGCCGTCGTAATACTCGACGGTCTCGAACAGAAAATCGGTATTTCCTTCTTCCATTACGATTTGATATGCGGTGTAGATCATCCACAGATGATTGTCGCTGCGATCGCTAATGAGCGCAGGCGCACGTTCTTCGGGATAGAAATAATGCACCGTTTTGCCGCAGTTATACTGCTGCGTCATAATCAATTTAAGTTTCTTCTTCGCCGCAGGCAAATCGTACAAAACGTTGCCCAAAATATCCTGCGACGCGTCGCGCACCCCTACGCCACGCACCGTACCCGTCGCATAGAAGGAGATTTCGCGGCACACGTAAAAATTGACGAGTGCCTGCAAAGGATTCCACACGTTCATCATACGTGCGCTGTCCTGATCGGGTATCTCTACGCGGAATCTCGAAAGGCGTGTTTCCCAGTAATTTTTTAACCACGAAAATGCGTTCGTTGCGTACCCGTTCCCCTTCACTTTAGCAAGTACCGTACCCAAATCTTCGTCTTTTTGCAGCGTACCAAGGTAGATATTCATAGGCTCTGCCTTACCTGCCTGCAAGGGAAGGTCAAAGGAGAGCGAGAACATCGCCTCGCCGCCTTTCAGCTCCGTATTGCCACAATCCCCACGCTCGATCGCGACGGGATTTTTCAGATCGCGATAATGCCCGATAAAGCTCTGGCGGCTACCGCTGAACGAGCTCGATTTTGTATCCGACGTAAAATATACGAACGGCGTTTCATCGGGACGGGGTTGCCCGTCGGGAAAATATTCGTAAACGAGTGCGTCATGCTCGGCATTGTACAAAATATTGTTGCTGTTTTTAACGTAGCATTGCCATTGTACTTCGCGCAGATATTGCATCAAGCCCATTTCTTGACAGGCGAATACTTGCACCTGCCGCGCCGTGTCCGCGCAAAGCTCCATCTTGTAAATGAGCACGTTATCCTTGCTGATAAAGCACGTGAGCGACACTTTCAATCCGTCTTTCTCTGCAGCAAAACGAGTATAGCCAAGCCCGTGCGCCGAACGCCACGTATCCGGTTGTTCGTTGCAAGGAATAAAAGTCGGGTTCCACGTTTTACCCGTAGAAAGATCCTTGATATACACAAAAAGCCCGTTCATATCCACGGGCAAATTATAGAAATTATATCTGCCAATACGCCAAATTTGCGGCGATTTGTACCACGAAAGATTGCCGCCTGCCTGCGACATCATCGTGAACATTTCGCCGTTCGTCAGATAGTTCATCCACGGCGACGGCATATCGTGTCTTTTGAATACAATTTCGTTATTTTGATCGTCAAACTCGTAAAAAGTTTCCTTTGTCCTTACGTCGTTCATAGTTTCCCTTCTTATTTGTTAATAAAATCTAAAATAGGTGTCACGTCATCGAGCGAGTGCGGATGGTGCAAGCATTTAGGCTTTACAATCGAAGTGATTGCAATTCCCTTGGCTTTACAATGCTCGATCAGCTTGCCCGAGTTTTCCTCAAACGCCACCACCTCGTCACAGCCGCCTGCGATCAATAACAGGGGCAAATTCAGCGCAAAAAACTCGTCCAGATTATCGATAGGATTTCCCTTAAAAGTGCGGAGCGTGTCCGCGTTCAAGCCATATTCCTCGAACATCTGTCCCTGCTCCACGCTACCCTTGGGCGGCCAACTCTTCAAATCCAAAACGGGCGCGTCGAGATACACCTTGTCCACACACTCGGGATAAAACAACGCAAAATTGAACGCATACAGACCGCCGCGGCTAAATCCAAACAGCGAGCATTTTTCGTTTAACCCAAATTCTTTCACGACAAAGGCATAAAATTTGTGCATCAATCGAACGGCATTATAGCTGCCGTATTTGTCGCAGATTGCATAATTTACGCGCGTATATCCCTGTTCGACCAACGCTCTTTCCGCCTGATCGAACGCATATAAAAACTCCGTTTTCCAAATCCATTTTCCGTTGGGGTGTTCGGGGATAATGACCGTACCCGTGTAGCCGTTGAACGTAAAAGTTTTTATCGTTTCTGTCATAATTTTTCTCCTGTTATTTTGCTAAATATGCCTGAATATTCTTGATTTTATGTTCCCCTTCGCTGTCGGTAATCTCCACCGTAATCTTCGACGGACAAACGGTGGGGATCGGACAAATGACTTTATTCCCAATCGTCGCACCGATATACGCCAAAATCTCTTTGTTTCTGTATCGGGGCAAAGCCACGTACACCTTAAAGCCCTTGACCGCCTGACCGTCCGTAATATCTTCGGTGATCACGATACGGTTGACGGGTTTTGACTTTCCAGCATCCTTTAACAGTGCTTCAATATCAGCACGCGCAATCGAATATTTGTCCCCGTCTTGTTTGATTTCTTCATAATCGGTGGCAGGATTGCCGTAAACGTCTTTGATCTTTTGACCAAGCTCCATCATACGCGCTTTGTCCAGCGCATTAATTCTGCCGTGATTATCCGGCCCTACGTTAAGCAAAAAGTTCGACCCACGTCCCACCGAGCCTTCGTACATACCGAACAGTTCGTCCAAGGATTTGATTGTGTCTTCATTATGATCGTAAAACCACGTAGCACGCAGCTTACAATCGCACTCCGCAGGCAGACAGAACGTCTGCGACAGCTCTACGCTCTTGCCCGTCAGCTCGGAGAAATCCCAAGCGGACACAGCGAGCGGATTGTCCAAAGACGCATACCCGTCTTCGTTGCCTACCCAGCGAACGCAAGGCATCCACTCGGGATCGCAGAACGTCTGGATCTCGGGCTGCAAACGGAAAATTTCCGCCACGATACGCTTTTTGTCATATTCGTGCCCTTCCGAACCACAACCGTCAAACCACAGATAATCGATTTTACCATAATTACCTAACAATTCGCTGATTTGATTGATAAAATAATCGTCATATTCCTTGGCGTTCTCAAATTTGATCGCGTGCGAACCCCATTGTGCGGGAGAATAATACAATCCCACCTTGATACCATATTTACGGCAAGCGTTCACAAACTCGCGCACCACGTCGCCTTTGCCTTCTTTCCAAGGCGTCTGCGCTACGCTGTATTGAGAATATTTGGACGGCCACAGCGCAAACCCGTCGTGATGTTTCGTCGTCAAAATCGCATACGTTGCACCCACGTCCTTTGCCATTTTTACCCACTCTTCGCAGTCCAGTGCGTCGGGATTGAACGCGCTCGCATCCATCTCTCGCCCGTCCCAATCGACATGTCCAGGGTAAAAGCTACGGATACCAAAATGGAAAAATACACCAAATTCCCAACTCAAAAATTCTATCTGCCCTTTTGTCGGTTTTACTCGCATTTTCTTATCCTCCTATTTGTTCAGTAATTTTTTTACGGCGTCCATATAAATCAGCCAATCGGTACGGCTGTGATAATGCTTGCCCAAACGCAGATGGAATCCCACCAAGCCGTCTGTCCACGTATCGCCGACCACAGGCAGACGATCGGGCGAAATCATACCCGTTTTGCCGTACAGCTCCCAAATTTCCGACGCCGCAACGCCGCAAAGGAACTGATTGTCATTGTCCGCCCATACGTCCTCGATCGCACCGCCGATATATGCCGCGCGAGGCGCGACCAAAGCCAACAATGCGTGCTGATCGAACGGCATTTCCGTTTCTCTACCCACGTACGCGTGGTAATTCGGGCAGAACCAGTACGGGAACACGCGACAAATGACTTCCACAGGCTCTCCGCCGTCGCATCTACCGCGCGTGAGCGCCGCCCCCGAACACCCCGAATCGTTAGAGCATACGAACGCAAAACGTTCGTCGAAAGCCGCCGTCACCAGCGCCGTCTTGCCCAAACGAGAGTGTCCTGCAACGCCGATCGCCGTTTTATCCGCCTCTTCTCGCGTCTGTAAATAATCCATCATTTGCGACGCCATATACGACCAATAACGGATTTTACCCGTACCGTTCGGCGCGCGCGTTTCCTCTTCAAACAGCCCTGCCAAACCCGTCGTAAAATCCCCGTTATCCGTGGTGATGTCGTTGTAGCATACGCTAAACATACCGAACCCGTTGTCGATCAGCTCTTCCACGGGCAGATAACGATCGGGTATATCGGGACGGAAATTCAAATAGACAAAGAACGGCACGTTCTTTGCCCCGACAGGGTAAATCAGCTGTGTGGGAACGGTATGCTCCTTGCCGTTTACCTTGAACGTAAACGAAACAGTTTCCCACACCGCTTTGCCTGCAAAATCGATATTGTTGCATTCCGTTTTAATCTCGGGTTTTACATACTCGGGCGTTTTGCCATAGCATTGTTCGAGCAAAACGTTCTTCCAGTACGGGCGCATTTCGCGCTCCCATCTCTCCACCGTCGTCACCTTTTCACCGTTTGGCGCAGTCAACAAATCGGGCAATTCACGTTTTTTCAACTCTTGTGCTAATACGGAATTTTTATCTATCATAACATTTTCTTCCTTTTATTTTATAAATTCAACCGCGGCATAGCAATTAAAATCTTTGAGTTCAAAGCATACTCTACCGTTCTCGTACGTAAACGGAATTTCTTCGCCCTGCGGCTGCAACAGCACCTTTTTGGGCTTGTCAAGCAGCACTTCCACCTGCACTGACGAGAGCGTGACAATGTCTTCTACGACCTCCGTCTTGCCACGTGCGATGATGTTGGCATAGCACAAGTGCATCACGTACGAAGTTTCGCGCTCGTACAGCGACACCTTGCCCGTTGCAGGCAACGTCGTATGTACGCGCTTTTCGCCCAACAACTTTTCAATAATCGGCGTGAGCAGCACCTTCGCCGTCAAACCGCCGTCCTGTTCGTACAACGCGAACAGATCCGCCGCCACCGCGACGCCGTCCGTGCCTTGCGTAATCGCAGGGGAAACTTTGTTATAATCAAACGGCGTTTGCGCGTGCGAACAGAATCTCTCGCCCTCTCTCGTAAAGTACGGGGAATATTTATCCGCCAGCACTTCGCCCGTTGCCTGCACGTTATACACCTTTCCGTACACGACGAGCGGCGTGTTATTAGCCGCTTTAACGGGGTATTTCGCTGCAAAATAACCGGGCACGAGTGTATCTTCGTCCATACCGACAAAACCCAAATCCACGCCGTTTTCCGCCAGCGATTTTGCCGCTTTGCCTACCGCCAAGATTTTGCCGCCCTTTTCCACGTGCTTTTTCAATGCCGACACCACTTTGTCCGTCAACGCAATATCCTGCGCCACCACGATCAGCGGATAGCCGTTTTCCAGCTCATATTCGTCGATCACGTCGAACAAGAATTTCCCTTCGAAGAGAATACGCGCTGCACCCGTTCTGCCGCCGCCTTCTTCCGTGGGCGTGAACATAGCCATTTCCGCCAAGTACTTACCACCGACAAACGGTTCCCTTTCACGCATAAATTGCATCGTTTCCGCCACCATATCGTAGGTATATGCGTCCAGCTTTCCGCTGGGATGCATCTGATCGCCAATGTTCATCCCTGCGCCGAACGTCAAATTTTGCGCCGCTTCGTAGCGGAGTGCTTCCTTATATTTATAGCCGCCAAATTCCCCCCAAGCGCGGTGGAATTTACCCGTCATACCGATACAATTTTTGCCTGCCCTGCGGATATACGACATCATCATCGGGAAATGATCGTATCCCCAGCCGCCCGTAGGCAGCGATTCCAGCTCTAACTGATCGCAGCAATCGATCTTGCTACGCGAACCAATTTCAAAGCCACCACTGTTTTGGAATACCACCGTTTCGGGGCTAATTTCGTGTACGCACTTTTCCATTTCGTCGAAATAATGGTTCATAACGTCAAGCGACTGCTTCCAACGATCGGCGTCACTCTCGGGATCAAGCCCCTTTTTCTTCATATCCGCGATACAGTTTTTGCAAAAACACGGCCAGTTGGCAACGATGTCAAAGAACACACCATCGGGCTTGTATTTTCTCACGACCTCACGCGTCTGTTCTTTCAACACTTCCAAATAAGGCGTATTAAAGCACAGCCGACGGAAATGCTCCGGTCCGGCAGGGTTAAAATCGTCGTAGCAGAACAGCCACTCGGGATGTTCCTTTGCAACGTGTTCGTCAAAGCCTGCGGAAATGTATATTTTAGCAGAAACGCCCGCGTCTTTACAAGCCGCGAGCTGTTCGTCCAAAAGGCTGCACGTCAAATGCGGATGGACGAAAAATTTGCTGTCTTTATAATAAAAACAGCCGTGGTGGCATTTTGCAAATAGCGTAATAGAATCCAAGCCCGTCCTTTTGAGCATATCCGCAAATTCCTTGCGGCTAAACGCCGAGCCGATACCTTCAATCAATTCCGAAGTGTGAAAATCCAAATGCACGCAGCGTTTGTCCACGCCGCTCCATTTCCAATTATTCGCCATATTTCTCGTCCTCCGATACGTACATTATTAAGTTTTTGGCGGTGTAAAAAACACCGCCGTATTATTTATTATCTTTCCTTCGAACCGTACGAACCTGCCGTGTTGTGCACGTAGTCATCGTTGCCCGTCTTCAAGCGAGACGTCGCACGACGTTTATTCAGCTCTTCCAAATACACGTCTTCATCTACGGGCAAACAAACCTTTTCGCCGCTCTTCCAGCCCGAAAGCTCGATCGCGTTCATCAGCTCTACGCCGTTGATACCCTCCAAGCCGTCCACGAAGAATTCTTCCTTACCAAGCAAAGCGTTGGCAAAGTTGTTGATGATCCCTGCGTGCTGAGGGTTTTTGCCGTCCGTTTCCACTTCGATAATTTCCACCGCAGGACGTTCCCACGTATTTTTAGACGTCTTGACGTATTCTTGGCTGTCTTGATCGTTCTTGTACCAAATCAGCTTGTCATCTTCACAAAGCAGCTTGCCTTTCGTACCCGAAACCTCAAAGCGGTTCGTGCCCGGCGTTTCGCCTGTCGTCGTAATAAACGTACCCGTAGCGCCGTTCGCATATTCAAAATACGCCGTCACTTCGTCTTCCACCTCGATATCGTGCCATCTGCCGTATTTGCAGAACGCGTTGACGGAAACGGGCATCTCGCCGATTACCCAGCTAACAAGGTCGATTTGGTGGGGACATTGATTGATGAGCACGCCGCCGCCTTCGCCTGCCCACGTTGCACGCCAGCTGCCGTTATCGTAATAGAACTGCGTTCTAAACCAGTTGGTAATAATCCACGAAACACGCTGCAAATCACCGATACCGCCCTGCGCGATAATCTCTTTCATCTTTCTGTATACGCAGTTGGTACGCTGATTGAACATCATTGCAAAGTGCGCGTTGCTCTTTTTCGCAACTTCGTTCATTTCTTTAACGTGCTTGGTGTAAACGCCTGCCGGCTTTTCGCAGATAACGTGAATACCGCGATTCAAGCACTCGATAACCATTTCGGGGTGGAAATAGTGCGGCGTTTCTACCAAAACCGCATCGCAAAGCCCCGAATCGAGCATTTCTTTATAGTCAGCAAAATATGCCACCGTTTCGTTCTTCGTTAAATTCTTAACATTCTCGACTTTCGCTGCGTTATTGTCGCAAACTGCCGTCACAACGCCGTTTTCAATAGTGCCGCCGTCAAATAAATTGAGCATATACGAGCAACCTTGATTGCCCAAACCGATAATACCAAAACGAATTTTTTTCATAATTATTTAATTTCCTTTTTCAGATATTGAATACTTCTTTCTACTTGGTGGAGCGTGTCGGGCTTATCCGCCGCGTTGTCCTGCTCCACGAAATAATACTGTACGCCCACTTCACGCATCTTGTTGATGATCGACTGGAAGTTCATAACGCCGTAGCCCACCGATTCGATTTCAGGCTCGTATTTCCAGATTTCCGTGTTGTATCTCGTCTTGAAATCTTTAAGATGCACGCAGCCGATACGACCGCTCAATCTTTCGAGATATTCAATGACGTTCATACCGCCCAGCTGCAACCAGTACGTATCCAGCGTAAAGTTGATATACGGAGCGTTATCGATAACAAAATCCATCACCGTCTGACCGTTGTACTGAATAAACTCAAAATTGTGGTGATGCCAATAGAACTGACAGCCGTATTTACACATAATCTCGCCGGCTTTGTTGTACTTTTCAATGTACTCTTTACACATTTTTTCGTCGTTGATCACTTCAGTCGACATCGAGCCAAGACCGATGTTTGTGTTGCCGAAATACAAGTTTTCTTCGCAGACTTTTTCCGTTTCGTTCAGCAGGCGATCCTTGTCCATATGCGTTAAACGCACGGGCGTACCCACTTCATCCACCATACGTTTAATGCGTTTAGGATCGAACATCGCACCCGAATATTGAAAGAAAGAATACCCCATATCCTTTAATTTTTGCGCCGTCGTAATGAGCTCTTCTTCCGTCCCGATCAAGTTCCTAACCGAGTATAAATTCAAACCGATTTCTTTCATAATAAACAGTACATTACTCCTTATTTTTTTATCAGCTTTATTATAATACATTTCCCGTGAAATGTAAATAGCAAAATATATAAAAAATATTGCGTTTTTTAGGGAATTTATATAATTGCGACACTTATATTGTAGCACAAACGCTCTTTTATGCCACTGTTGCTAAATTGCAAAAATGTGCTGTAAAATTGCACAGCGCGCTATCGCTGCTGCGCCTTACTATCTTTCCGTCCGTGTGTGTATCACCACCAAAAAAACAAACGCGCCCGTTCGAATAAAATCCGAACGGGCGCGCCGTCTGCTATTGAATTATTTCACAATAATCGTTTCGCAAAATTGTTGCTTATTCAGCACTTTCTGCCGTAACAGCGAGAACTTCCGTCACTTCGTAAACAAAGCCTTCAGCCGTAGCATAAGGCGTAATGCATACGTTCGCCGCGCCCTTATACATCAACGTAGAAATTGCGTTAAGGGGATAATTATCACCGTTAGCAGTCGCATCGATGGTATCCATCGTAACACTAACCGCATAGTCTGCCGATCTAATCACACCCTTCCAGGTGGTTTCCGTCAAACGGGTTAATGTACGTATACCCAAGCGTTGCCCGTATAATTCGTGCCACCAATGTCCAATTTACCATTCGTCACTCTCAACGCAAAGTAGATATCCGAATATGCCGAAAGATCCGTCTTGTCGCCATACGTACCAGAATGCACGTAAGAACCAGCCTCAACAGCATTCGCATACTTGCTTACCGTCGAGAACCCTTCGGGTGCAGCCGTTTCGGATGCAGTGATAGCGCTTTCCTTAAGCGGAGCGTTCAAAATCTTCGTTGCGTTTTCAGCGATATTTGCCTTGAAAGGTTTCTTAACACCGATAACTTCGGTGAAGTATACGATAGCCGTTTCGCTGTCCGCCGCCTTGGTAGGATATGCGCCGCCGTCCCAAGGTTCTGTTTCGGATTTCGCGTGATAGCTAATGATATCCTTCAAGAGTTCTTTTGCGATACCCGTCTGCGTAGCTTTGAAACCGTCCGGCGAATTAAGATACAACGTCCAAGTGTTATCTTCCGCACGAACGCCGTGGTAATACAACCAGTCGCCATCCGTATATTTGGCGCTATTGCGTACGTAGAAACCTGCGCCACCTTCAAGTTTCATTGCAAACCAAAATTCGGTAAGGTTGCTCATATCCGCTTCGTCAAGACAAGTCAAAGGCATATCGTTTGTATTAGAACCGTAAGGAATCGTATTGCCCGTACCCGTCTTATCGTCTACCATCGTCGTGTTGTGGAGCCAATCGTATTCCTCAACCATCGTAAAGCCCGTAGGAGCCGCTTCGTCCGTCGTCTTGCTAAGCGCATAGTTATTCGCGCGCCAAATGCTATCGTAAACTTTTACTGCGTCTTCAGAGATTGCAGGATCGTAGGGTTTTTTAACAGCCAAAACTTCCGTGAAGTATGCCGTTGCCGTCGTCGCACCGCCTTCCAATGCTCTGGGATAGCTACCCGTGTTAACGCCGCTTACCCAAGTCATCAACTGAGGCAGCGTCGTGCCCGTAAGACCTTTCTGAACGCCCTTTAATTCAAAGCCGTCAGGTGCATAGAAATCTTTCGACCACGTACCGTCAGCCGCCTGATACATATGTACGTACAGCCAGTCGCCGCCGGTATAACCCTGCGCAGCATTGGGACAACCTTGCAGATAGATATCCGAACCGTTTGCAACCTTCATTGCAAAGTACAAATCACTGTAACCGCTAATGCTGGTGCTGTCGTTCAAATGTCCCGTCTTAGGGAAGTTTCTGTCGGTGAAATCGTAGTAGCTAACTTTCGAGAATCCCTCGGGTGCCGCTACGCCGTCCGCATACGCGCCTTCAGGCTGACCACCGCCCGTGACGTAGTGCGCGTTCCAGATATGATCCCAAAGCACGTTTGCGTCTTCAGAAATTTGAGGATCGAAAGGAGGCAGAGGCTTTTGAATACCGCGGATTTCCGTCATATAAACGAGCGCCCGTTCATCAACACTACCTCTCTTCGGGAAGAAACCGCTCTTACCAACGCCGTCAACGCCAGCCGACCAATTAACCAACTGCTGGAAGGTAGTAGCCGAAATCTTCGTCTGTACGTTGTCAACAACCAAGCCCGTCGTATCGTCTTCGATCGAGAGCGACCACGTACCGTCAGCAGCCTGCACAAAGTGCCCGATCAACCAGCCGCCTTCCGTATAATGTTGCGAAGGAGCCAAACCGTTCACGTAGATACCAGCCGTGCTGTTTACTACTTTGTATGCGCACCACAGATCGGTAAAGCCGGTAATATCGTCGTTCCAAAGACAGTAATTGGACATATTAGTTTCATTTGCGCCCCAAGCCGCACCACCGTTGGCAGTGTTGCCAAGCCAATCGTACTGCGAAACAGTCGTAAAGCCGTCGGGTGCGTCATAGGTCACCTTATAGTTCAACGCATAGTTGTCATCACGCCACATCTTATCACGAACGGTGATAGCTTCTTCGGGGATAGACGTTTCGTACACAAACGGCTTTCTGATACCGATAATTTCGGTCATATAAACCATCGTCTTGGTATTGTTCACGTCTCTGTTGGGATATGCACCGCTGTTAGAACCATACGCCATCAACGTTCTCAGGTTATTACCAACAATACCCGTCTGTGCGTTGGGAATGTCATACGTACCGTCAGCCGAATGAACAGACAAGGACCACGTGCCGTCTTCTGCCTGACTGAAATGCAAGTAAACCCAATCCCCACCTTTGTACGACTGCGCACCACGAACGTAGAATTCATTACCTTCTACCACTTTCATTGCAAAGTAAACGTCCGTCCAGCTGCTGATATCCTGATCACTGATAATGTGGTTGGGGAAGTCTTTTGCATTCGACGACCAAGGAATACCGTTCGCAATAGTTGCGTTGTTGCCCCAGTTGAATTCGGAGATCGTATCGAAACCTGCGGGAGCGGGTTCGGAAGAGTTCAACGTAAGAGCGTATTTGTCATCTCTCCAAAGCATCGAGCGAACTTCGGCAAATTCTGCCGTCACGATTGCGCTACCCGTCGTGTAGATGTCGCCGCTCTCTTCGTCATAACCGTACATAATCGCGAATACGTACGTACCCTCTTCTTCGAGAACGAACTGCGTCAATTCTTCACCGGGGTTCTCAATATCCAGCTTACCGTCTACAAGAGGATATGCCTTGATACCGCCGCTAAGGCTCAGGTTATACTTGCCTGCTACGCCCGTGAAGCTCGCCTCAATATAGTCTGCATCGCCAAGGTCAATCGACGTATTTTTGAAAAGGAATACGGGATCGGGCAATTTTTCCCACGTGGAGGTAATCGCAACGTCAGCCGTCACCGTGATAGGCAACGTAACCGCATTACCCTCTGCATCTACCCAGCCAAGGAATTTGTAGCCGTCCTTTTTAGGATCTTCCAGCGTGAACTCCGTCTCTTCTCTTACTGCCTGTTCTTCGCCGTCTACCGTAACAGTGTAGTAATGTACTTCGTTCATAGACATATTGTCGATATAGAATACAGAATCCTGTTCCGTATCTACGCTGCTAGGCGTGTTATCAAGGGACAATACGATGAAGTCTGCCGCTTTACCCACTTCGGTATCACAAGCAACTTTGATCGTCCAACGATACCAACCGTCGCCAAGATCTTCCATATCGGTCTGCTTGAACGTCGTATGCGTATCCGTCGCAAACGCTGCATCTTCATCGCCTGTGTAGTTTTGTACTGCAAATGCGATAATATTCGTGTTCGCGTTTTCGATCTTCATATCGAATACGAATTCGTAGTTGGTAAGATCGATGCCGCCTACGGGTACGGTAAAGCCTACCCACATCTGCGTCGACCACCAGCTGGAGTTTTCAGCGTAGCAAGCGTCGTATTCTTCTTTCGTCAAATCGTTCACGTTGATGCTGAGTTTCGTTGCGAAATCAGAACCGTGCGTCACTTCACTCTGTACAACAGCTTTCGCGGAGCTTGCAGAACCGTCCCAATAGTTGTTCTTGTTCACTTTAACTTCGCCGTTTGCTTCGAGAATATTCTTGTTGATACGATCCCAATGCGCCATCGTACCTGCCAAATCTTCATCATCGATCTTTTCTGCTGTGATTACGATTTCGTAATTTTCAAGCGCCCACGTTTCGGGAATACCCGTTGCCGTGTATTTCGTCGTTCTCGTATCCGCAGGGATTTCACCTTCGATTACGAACGGCATTTCTTCAATACCGATGATCGGGTTGGTAAGATCGTCATAGTCCGATTCTACACCGAACGTCAACACCTTGTCTTCTGCGCCGG
>JAFTSO010000037.1 GCA_017467265.1 Clostridia bacterium | reverse complement strand
CCGGCGCAGAAGACAAGGTGTTGACGTTCGGTGTAGAATCGGACTATGACGATCTTACCAACCCGATCATCGGTATTGAAGAAATGCCGTTCGTAATCGAAGGTGAAATCCCTGCGGATACGAGAACGACGAAATACACGGTAACGGGTATTCCCGAAACGTGGGCGCTTGACAATTACGAAATCGTAATCACGGCAGAAAAGATCGATGATGAAGATTTGGCAGGTACGATTACGTTCTTCGACCGTTTGAACAAGAAAGTTCTTATGGCAGACGGCAACGTGAAAGAAAACAAAGACAACTATTGGGATGGTACGGCAGGCTCGGTGACGGCAACGACGCAGGGCGAAGTGACCAACGGTTCTGATTTTGCAAGAAAGATCACGATCAACTACAACAACCTGACGGAAGACGAAAAAGCAGTTGGTGATATCGCGTACGGTGGCGGTTGGGCTGGTCAAATGTGGGTAGGTTTTGCAGTACCCGTAGGCGGTATTGACGTAAACTCGCACGAACTCGTATTCGATATGAAGTTGGAAGGTATGTCGACGGAGATTTCGGCGTATTCGGCAAGAGTACATACGGGCGATCTGGGTGCTGACTACGAATTTGGTGCAGAAGCCAGATATAAGCAGTCTGACGTAGCGACAGAGCTGGGTGACGGCTGGTATCGTTGGACGATCAAGATTAGCGGCGATTTGGCAGTAGACAAAGCGGCTGATTGGATCATTTTGTCCATCGACAACTGCGTGGACACGACGAAAGAAGCTGTTGGCTATATCGATAACGTTTCGGTAAACGAAGTACATTACTATACGGTAACGGTAGACGGCGAAGAACAGGAAGTAAGAGAAGACACGGAGTTCACGCTGGAAGATCCTAAAAAGGACGGCTACAAATTCCTTGGCTGGGTAGATGCAGAGGGTAATGCGGTTACGTTGCCTATCACGGTGAAGGCTGACGTTGCGATCAACTCCACGTGGGAACTGGCTCCGATCGAACTTTCGATAGGCGCAAATAACGTTGTCCTTCCCAAAATCGAAGACGAATATGTTTCCGACGCAATCTTTACGGGCTCTGCAGGCAAATATACCATTGTGACGACGGGCATTAAGGCAATCAACAAAGAAACGCAAGAGGTTGTTACGGAATTTGAATTGACGGAAGACGGTTCGTTTACGTTTGTCTTGGTAGAAGGTGACGATTGGGAAACGGAAGGCACAGTGAAGATTCTGAAAGAATACGTGCCCGAAATTCCCGCGACGGCTCGGAAAGTGTTGAATTCTGCATTAAAAGAAAGTGCTGTTTCTACGGCGGAAGACGTTGCAGCGCCGAAGGGCTTTACTTCTGCAATGAAATTCACGAGCACTTGGAGTGCCGAGTATATCCATATGGGTACGATGGGCGACAAAACGGCTCTTACCAACTACACGGATATTTTCTTTGCTCTTAAGTTGGTAAACGGTGGATATATTGACGTTGGTGGGGATCATTATACGAGTGACGCGTGGCTGTATATGCATTACGTACAGACCGCAGCAACAACATGGACGCTGTATGCAAAGGCGGAAGACAGCTCGTTTGAAAAAACGATTGTCGGTATCGACACAACGGCAAACGGCGCGAATTATCCTCTCGATGCCATGTCTACACTTATGTATAAAGGTTCGGCTGACGTATGCATCACGCCGCACAAAGCAAATGCTGATGCTAGCGCAGACTTCTATACGACGGAAGTGGTAGGGGTTACTAAACCTTTCCAGCACGATGTTCCCGAAGCAGCAACGGTTGCAACGGCGTCCATTTTTGCCGCTGAAAAAGGCGTAGCGGCTGATGCGGCGGTGCCTGCTGGTTTTACGACGGTATCGAAATACGACGGATCGGCTTGGGATGCAGGTGGTGCGCTGCATTTGGGAACAGAAGGCAACAAGACTGATCTTTCTGAGTATTCGGATATCTATTTTGCAATAAGAGTTGAAAATGCAACCTTGACTGTGTATGACAGTGTAATCTACCAAGGAGCTGGTTGGGTGTATGTCCACTTTACGCAGACTGCGGAATCGACTTGGACGGCAAATATTAAGTCGGATGATGGAACGTTGAATTTGACGAAGGTAGGCATTAACGCTGCGGCTGGTAGTGCGGCGTATCCGCTTAACGCGATTTCGACGTTGCTGTATAAGGGCGCTCGTGACGTGAATTTCTTTGTTTATAATACTGCTGGATCGAATGCAGGTATTCTGTATTCGACGGAAGTAAGAGGGGTTAAAAAGGCTTAACGGCACTTTTCATAATCTCAAACTATTGAAAAATTAAGGACGTTGCCCGTTCGTTTCGCAAGAAACGGATGGGCGCGTTTTCTTTTTTTATCGCGAATATGATAAAAAAGCAGTCAAATCTCTCTCGTGACAAACGGGGGAGATTTTTGTTTGTAAAGGAGTATAAAAAGCGGCGGAAACAGAAAGACTAAAAGAAAAGCCTTGTGAAAGGAAGGAGAAAATATGAAAAACGGAAAAAAGATTGTTTGTGTTGCGACGTCTGCGTTGGCGGCGTTTGGTTTGGTAGGCTGCAAGGGCAAAGATTCGGGCGGTACGGTAATTACCGTTTGGGTATCGGAAGCGGATAAGGCGTTTGCTTCGCAGGTCGCGCAAGATTTCAAGGCTTTGAACCCTGACAAAGATTATCGAATTGTCATCGATATTCAGGGCGAAAACGATATTGCTACGCGCATTTTGAACGACGTGGAAAACGCAGCAGACGTATTTTCCTGCCCGAACGACCAGTTGCCAAAGCTCATCAACGGCGACGCGCTTGCCCGTATCGCAGGCGAGCGGTTAGAGCGTGTGAAAGCGGCAAACTCCGACGCGTCGATGGATTCGGCGACGGTGACGGTGAACGGGCAGACGGGAGTGTACGGTATGCCTTATACGGATAATACGTTTTTCTTGTATTATAACAAAGCGGTGTTGACGGAAACGGACGTGCAGAGCTTGGACGGGATATTGAGTAAATGTAGCGCGAGTAAGCAATTTGCTTTCCCGATGACGGATGGGTGGTATTCTTCATCTTTCTATTTTGGGAAAGGGCTTGGTTTTGACGTGCAATATAACGAAAACTTGGCGGAAACGAAAATCGAGTGCGATTTTAATAACGAAACGGGCGTGGCGGTCACGCAAGCGATGTGGGAATACGTGAAAGACGGTCGCGTTAAAGCTGACGCAAACGATTCAAAGATCACGGCAGGCTTTAACGACGGCTCAATTGTTGCGGCGGTGTCGGGGATTTGGAATAAAAATACGATCGAACGGTATTTGGGGGAGAATTTTGCGGCGGCTAAACTACCGACGTATACTATCAATAAGGGACTTGCAGGAGAAGAACAGGTGCAGCTTGTTTCTTTTGCGGGATACAAATTGATGGGTGTTAACAATTATTCGGCGAATAAGACGGCTGCGATGGATTTTGCGGAGTTCTATACTAACCGCGAAAACCAGATTAAGCATTTTGAAGCGCGCGGTTTTGTGCCGACGGATATGCAGGCACGACAGGACGAGCGAGTACAAGCGGACGTTTGTGCGAAAGCGATCACGCAGCAGTTGCAGCATAGTAAAACGCAAAAGGGCGTTCCGTCCACGCTTTGGGTGCCGATGGAAGGTCTGGGTGTGGCGATGGTCACGGGTGCACAAGGTGGCGGCTTTGATTTGAGAGCGCAGCTGAACGCTTGTGTGGCGTCAATTAAATCGACTTCGTCAAAGGGACAAACGCAGAAATAATAAACGGTCGTAAAGGAGTAGGAGATACGTGGAAGAACGGACGATAGAAAATCGAAAAAGGAAAGGATTACCAAAGACCGTTTACGCGTTAAAGGACGGCTCGGTATATACGCGCTTATCCTTCCCGATTATGGGTTTTGGACAGATTGCGCGCGGCCAGATTGTAAAAGGTATTTTGTATATGCTCACGGAGTTATTCTTCGTGTTGTATATGCTCTTTTTCGGTGGTAGTTATATCGCACATCTCTTTTCTGGCAATCTTGGCACGACGCTCTCGGGCGAGCGCTGGAACGAAGATCTGCAAATTTTTGAAAAGATCAAAGGGGATAACAGCTTTCTGATCCTTTTATACGGTGTTGTGAGCGTAGTCGTGACGTTGGCGTTTGTTTGGGTATGGCTGATGAACGTAAAAGGTAGTTACGAAAACGATTTACGCCGTCTTAAAGGGGAAAACATTGCCACGTTCAAGGATGACGTGCGGTTGCTCGTGAACGAACGCTTTTATGCACCGCTGTTGATTTTGCCCTTTATCGGCTTGTTGGTGTTTACGGTAATGCCGCTGGTGTTTATGGTGCTCATCGCGTTTACCAACTATAACTACGCGCATATGCCGCCGGGGAAACTCTTCGATTGGGTTGGCTTTGCCAACTTCAAAACATTGTTTTCGTTATCGGGTGGTACGAGTGGCTTTGCCTTTGTGTTCCTGCGTGTGTTGCTGTGGACGTTTATTTGGGCATTTTTCGCGACGTTTACAAACTATTTTTTAGGGCTCGCGATTGCGATGATTATCAATAAAAAGGGAATTAAATTAAAGGTTTTGTGGCGCACGCTTTTTGTGCTGGCAATTGCGATTCCGCAATTCGTCACTTTGCTCCTAATGCAAAAGATACTGGATAGCGACGGGATCTTGAATAAGATTTTGGGAACGAATATCCTATGGCTCACCGATTCGCGTCATCTTTCCATTTTGCCAAGAGTAATGATTATCTTGGTGAATATTTGGATAGGTGTGCCTTATACGCTGTTGATGTGTTCGGGGATATTGCTGAATATTCCTACGGACTTTTACGAGGCGGCACGCATTGACGGGGCGAACGCCGTGAAGATCTTTTTCTATATCACGTTGCCGTATATGCTGCATATCACTACGCCGTATTTGATTACGCAATTCGTAGGGAATATCAACAATTTTAACGTGATATGGCTGCTCACAGGCGGCGGACCTGTCGATAATGTGTATTATGGCGGCGGAACGCAAGCGCAATCGACCGACCTTTTGGTGACATGGCTGTATCGGTTGACGACCGATCGAAACCCGAAATACAACGTAGCGTCGGTGATCGGGATTGTGATTTTCGTCATTAGCGCGGTGCTGTCTTTGATTACGTTCAACAGAACGTCAGCGGCGCGAAACGAGGGGGCTTTTCAATGATGAAAGGAAGAAGAATTAACCTGCGACGGTGGCGAAAAACCGCCGCGAATACCTTCGTGTATATTTTACTCGCCACGCTTGGTGCGTTGTGGGTATTGCCGATTGGGTATCTCGTCTATACAGCGTTCCGTGTGACGCCGTCCACGGGGATTATCAATACGCTCGTGCCCGATAATTTACGGCTGGGTATCGGCAACTTTTCGCGGCTCTTTCGCGAAACGATGTTTCCGACGTGGTTGGGGAATACGATGCTCGTTTCCATAACGTCTTGCCTTTTAACAACGGCATTTATCTTGATGGTCAGCTATGCGCTATCTAGGTTGCGATTTAAGCTCCGCAAACCGATTATGAACGTGCTCTTAGTACTGGGTATGTTCCCTGGGTTTATGAGTATGATCGCCGTGTATTTCATCTTAAAGGCGATGGGCTTGACAAACTCGCTCGTGGCGCTCGTGATGGTGTATTCGGGGAGCGCGGCGCTGTCCTATTATATCTGCAAAGGTTTTTTCGATACCATACCCAAAGCGATGGAAGAGGCGGCGATCTTGGACGGAGCGAGTCAACCAATGATCTTTGCAAAGATTGTTTTGCCGCTTGCAAAGCCGATTATCGTTTATACGGTGCTGACTTCGTTTATTTCGCCGTGGTGTGATTTTATCTTTGCGAACACAATCATTAGTGATCGTGATAAATACACCGTCGCGCTTGGTTTGTATAAAATGATCAATGCGGAGAAGAATAGTTTTAACGACAATTTCACCGTCTTTTGTGCGGGGGCGTTCGTTGTCGGCGGTATCATCGTCACGCTGTTTATGAGTATGCAACGGTATTACGTGGAAGGCGTGACTAGCGGCGCGGTAAAGGGATAAAATAAGTTTTGTATGTAAAAAATCCTTCGTTTTTTAGCGAAGGATTTTTGCTGTTATTTATTTTTGATCACCAAACGTTCGACGAGCGCAACGATGGCGTACATAGCCGCGGCAAGCACGCACAGTATTACGACGGCGCTCATTACAAGGTCGAGCTTAAACACCTGCCCACCGTACACGATGAGATAGCCGATGCCTGCCTTAGAAACGATGTATTCGCCCATAATCGAGCCGATCCACGCCATACCCACGTTGATTTTAAGCATCGAAATAAAGTTTGGTAAAGACGAGGGGATAACGAGCTTTGTAAGGATTTGCAATTTGCTTGCGCCCATCGATTGCAAGAGCAGCAGTTTGTTTTTGTCCGTTGCCATAAACCCGTTAAGCATATTCAAAATTGCGACAATCAGTCCGATTAAAATGGTCATAAATACGATGGCTTCGTTGCCCGTACCAAACCAAATGATGATCAAAGGACCGAGTGCGATTTTGGGCAGCGCGTTCAAAACGACGAAATATGGCTCTGTAATTCGCCTTGCGATATCGCTCCACCAAAGAATAAGGGCGATGGAGTATCCCAACAGGACGGCGATGGCAAATCCAGCCAGCGTTTCCCACAGCGTCGTGCCGACGTGGTGGAATAGCGAACCGTTTTTATACAGAGCGACGATCGTTTTGTAGATGCGCGAGGGCGAACTGGTGATAAAGGGATTAATCCATGCGTTTTGCGCGGAGAGCTCCCAAAGTGTGAGAAAGAGAAATAAAATGGCGATTCGTGCTACGTTCACGCCCACGCTTGTTGCGCGTACGCGCCGAAGGTAACGGAGATGTTCTTTGGATACGGTTTCGTGTTTCATTTGTTCAGCTCCTTCCAGAGCAACTCGAACCAACGGGAAAATTCTTTGTTTTCACGCCGTTTCAACGGCTCTGTTTCAGGGAAGTTCAAAGTGTGTTCGGCAACGATTTTGGCAGGGCGATGAGAAAGTACGAAGATTTTATCCGCCAGCGAAATCGCTTCGCTAATATCGTGCGTGATGAGTAGCGCCGTTTTCTTTTCGCTACGTATGATTTTATACACGTCGTCGCAGACGGAAAGTCGGGTCTGGTAATCGAGTGCGGAAAAAGGCTCGTCGAGTAGCAGCACGTCGGGATCGACGGCGAGCGTACGAATGAGCGCGGCGCGTTGGCGCATACCGCCCGAGAGTGACGATGGATAGTTTTTTAAGAACTGTTTCAAACCGTACTTTTCAGCGAGCGCAACGGCGCGCGCACGGTTTTCCGCCGTGTTCGCCCGTTTAATCTCCAACGGCAAAAAGATATTTTTTTCGATCGTTCGCCAAGGAAAGAGTTCGTCTTTTTGCAGCATATATCCGAACGAGTACCCGTCGGAGATCACTTTGCCGCGCGTAGGCGAGAGTAAGCCTGCCGCCAACGATAAGAGCGTGGTTTTACCGCACCCCGATGGGCCGATGATGGCAACGAATTCACCTTCGCATACCGAAAAATTCACGTTCTCCAACGCGAGAGTTTCGCCCTGCTTACTGTGGTAGTGCATCGAAACGTTATCAAAACGTAAAACTTCTTTCATTTGCGTAGTTCCTTCGGTGTGTATTTATTTTGCGTACACTTCGTTATACACCTTTTTTGCGTACGCGTTGACGACCAGCTCGTCAAGGCTTGCGCGGCGCGTCAATTCACCTGCGTTTTCAATGATGTCTTGCAGTCGATCAAAGCTATCTGCCGTCATTGTCAGCTCCGTGCGCCAAGCGTCGATCGCTTTGTATCTCTCCACGGACGCGGTGAGCGAAGTTTCAGATACGCCTTCAAAATATTTGGTGAGATAGGGTGCGACGGTATTGGCAGGGGTTTCATTGACGTATTTCACCGCTTTCGTGACGGCGCGAAGGAAACCTTCGACCTGTTCCTTATTGTCCTCTATCCACGAATTTTTTGCCATAAAACAGGTGTAGGGGACTTCGCCCGAAGCTTCGCCCACAGATGCGACGACATAGCCTTTGCCAGCCGCCTCGTATTCATAGGCGACAGGATCGAACATTGTGCAATAATCGGCTGTGCCTGCCTCGAACGCACTCGTCATTAGATTGAACGCCACGTCGTAATTCAGACGCAGATCGACGCCGTCTGACATGCCGTTTTGGTTTAATACGTATTCAAAGGTCATAGCAGGTACGCCGCCTTTGCGCCCTGCAAGGATTTCTTTGCCTTGCAGATCCGTCCATTGAAAATCGGGCTGGGGAATGCGCGAAACCAAAAAAGAGCCGTCGCGCTTGGTGAGTTGCCCAAAAACCTTAGGGGTGTCGGTCGAGCCGCCGACTAGTACGTATAATGCCGCTTCTGGACCGCAGAATCCGATATCGGAATCCCCCGAAAGAACAGATGCCATTACAGCGTCCGCACCGCCGCCGTTGGTGAGCTCGATTTTTAAGCCCTCGTCTTCAAAATAACCCAAGGACTCAGCAAGATACATAGGGGCATAAAAAACGGAGTGTGTCACTTCGCAGATTTGCAGAGTGTTTTTATCTCCGTCCTTTTTACAGGAAGGGAAGGCAAGAAGGGTGGTGCAAGCGGTTAATACCGCGCAAAACGATTTGGTAATTTTGTTCATAATGCTATTCTCCGCATAAAAAATTTTTTGGAATAATATATTATATGAACGGCAATTTCCGTTTGACAATTAATAGCGAAAGTATTATAATAGGAAAGCTACTCTAAAATAGAGAGACATCGCCCTTTTGAAAAATCGGGTAAAAACGGCACGAAAAATAAGAAAATCCAAAGTGGGGTTTTGACAATATGGATATGCAAAAGACGTACAATCCGAAAGATTTTGAAGACAGAATTTATGCCGACTGGGAGCAGTCGGGGTATTTCCGTGCGGAAGTGGATGCGAAAAAAGTTCCGTTCACGATTATGATGCCGCCCCCCAATATTACGGGGCAGCTGCACATGGGGCACGCAATGGACGCGACCATGCAGGACACCTTGATTCGTTTTAAGAGAATGCAGGGGTACGCGGCGTTGTGGTTGCCCGGTTGCGATCACGCGTCTATCGCTACGGAAGTAAAAATCGTTGAAAAAATGAAATCGGAAGGTCTCACGAAAGCGGACGTCGGCAGAGACGGCTTTTTGGTGCGCGCGTGGGATTGGAAAGAACAGTACGGCAATCGTATTATGATGCAGCAGCGCAAAATGGGTACGTCGTGCGACTGGTCCCGTCAGGCGTTCACGATGGATGAAAAATGCTCTCGTGCAGTGCGCGAAGTATTCGTAAACCTTTATGAAAAAGGTTTGATTTATCAAGGGGACAGAATTATCAACTGGTGTCCTTGCTGCAAGACGGCGCTGTCAGATGCGGAAGTAGAATACGCGGAAGAGGGTGGACATTTCTGGCATTTGCGTTATCCTGCGTCGGACGGCAGCGCAGACGTTGTCGTTGCAACCACTCGTCCCGAAACGATGCTCGGTGATACGGCGGTGGCGGTACATCCCGACGACGAGCGGTATAAGGCGCTCGTTGGTAAGACGTTGAAATTGCCCTTGACGGATAGAGAAATCCCCGTGGTTGCAGACGAGTACGTAGACCCTACGTTTGGTACGGGCTGTGTAAAGATCACGCCTGCACACGATCCTAATGATTTTGAGGTTGGTAAACGTCATAATTTACCCGTAATCCGCGTGATGAACGACGACGGTACGATGAACGAGCTGGCAGGCGTTTATAATGGCTTGGATAGATACGTGGCGAGAAAGCAGATCGTTGCAGATCTCGAAAAGGGCGGAAACCTTGTAAAAATCGAAAATCATACGCATAATGTAGGGCATTGCTACCGTTGTCACTCAACGGTAGAGCCGATTGTTTCCAAACAATGGTTTGTGAAGATGGAGCCTCTCGCAAAGCCTGCAATTCAGGCGGTTATGAAGAACAAAACGAAGTTTGTTCCCGAACGTTTCTCCAAGATTTATTACAACTGGATGGAGAACGTGCGCGACTGGTGTATTTCCCGTCAGCTTTGGTGGGGACACCGTATTCCCGTTTGGTATTGTAAGGATTGCGGAAAGGTTATCTGCGAAAAGGAAGATCCTACCGTTTGCCCTGCTTGCGGCAGTACGCATTTGCATCAGGACGAAGACGTGCTTGACACGTGGTTCTCGTCTGCGCTTTGGCCGTTCTCTACGCTCGGCTATCCCGATATGACGGAAGATTACAAATATTTCTATCCCACCGACGTGCTCGTCACGGGATATGACATTATCTTCTTCTGGGTTGCGAGAATGATTTTCTCTGGTATCGAGCATACAGGCAAAGTGCCCTTCCACGACGTACTCATTCACGGCATCGTCCGCGACGAACAGGGTAGAAAGATGAGTAAGTCGCTCGGCAACGGTATCGATCCCCTCGAAGTTATCGAAAAATACGGCGCAGACTCCCTGCGTTTGTCCTTGCTCCGCGGCGTTGCGCCTGGCAACGACACTCGCTATTCGGATACGAAAGTGGAGGCTTGTCGCAACTTTATCAACAAACTCTGGAACGCAGCGCGTTTTGTTTTGATGAACGCGGAAGGCAACGAAATCCCGGCAATCACCGATGTGAAATTCGCGCCTGCGGACAAGTGGATTATTTCGAAATTGCAAAATTGTATTCGTGAAGTAACGACCAACCTCAATAAATATGAAATGGGCGTTGCAGCGGATATCGTTTGCGATTTCGTTTGGGATGATTTCTGCGATTGGTATATCGAATTGTCGAAACCTGCGCTCTACGGCGAAGACGGGAACAGAAAGAAGGACGCTTTGGCGGTGCTTTGTTTCGTGCTCGAAAACGCGCTTAAACTCCTGCATCCGTTTATTCCGTTCGTGACGGAAGAAATCTATGCAAACCTGCCTGGGACGAAAGGGAGTATTATGGTTTCCGATTTCCCGAGATATAATTCCAAAATGGCGTACAAGAAAGAGGCGAAGGCATTTGAAGGGGTTATGGGCATCATTAAGGCTGTCCGTGCGATGAAAAAGGACGCGGATTGTCCTCCGTCCAAGAAGGTGGAACTCAACGTTGTGACGGAAAGCAAGCGCCTTATTCAGGTAAACAAAGACTGTATTATGAAATTGTCGGGCGCGAGCGCGTTGAACTTTGTGGAAAGCGCGGCGGATGTAGACGGCAAGACGGTTTCGTCGGTGACGGAGATTGCGCAGATTTACGTACCGCTTGGTGAACTGGTGGATATTGAAAAGGAAAAGGCGCGTCTTTCGGCAGAGATCGAGCGTATCGACGGCGAGATCGCGAGGGCAGAAGGTAAATTGAATAACGAGAACTTCGTTTCCAAAGCACCTGCAAAGCTCGTGGATGCGGAAAAGGAAAAACTTGCAAAATATCAGGATATGAAAGCGAAGTGCGTTGCACAGCTGGAAAGCCTGTAAGAAGTTTATGACACACGAGTAAATTTGGGGGTATGTATGAAAGGGAAATTATTGAAATTTTTTACAATAACGGCGAGCTTGTTGATGTCGGTGGCGTTAGGTTCGTGTGGAGACAAAGGTGACAAAGGAAATAGCTCGATAGCTGGACCTTCTTCCGTTACCGAATCTTCGAGCGTCGAATCTTCGTCTGAAATTGAAAGTTCTGGCGAAAGTGTCGAAACTTCATCTGAAATTTCGTCGGAAACTTTATCGGAAACGGAAAGTGAAAGTGTGGAAAGTGCACCTGAAAGTGCCCTCGAAAGTTCGTCGGAAATCGTAAGCGAAGAAGAACAGCCCGAAGAGACGTGCGAGCTTATATATGCGTTAAACGAAACGAGCGACGGCTATATCGTGACGGGATATAACGGAACGCCGACGGATTTAGTGATTCCGTCAACGTATGAAACGCTGCCTGTCACGGGTATTGATATGTATGCTTTCGAGAATTGCAACAGCTTGACAATGGTGCAGATTCCTAACGGTGTTATTTCAGTTGGCGGTTATGCGTTCCATAATTGCGCGAATTTAGTGCAGATTAAAATCGGCGCAGGCGTCACTACGATTGAAAGATATGCTATATACGAATGTGCGTCTTTGACGAATATTGTTGTGGATGAAAACAATACGGCATATCAATCTATCGACGGGAATTTATATACGAAAGAAGGGATGACGTTGGTGCAGTATGCCATCGGGAAAACGGACACGTCTTTTACCTTGCCCGATAGTGTGACCACAATTGGCGACGATGCGTTCGCGTATTGTACTAACTTGACGGAAGTACATCTTCATAATAACGTAAAAACAATCGGGTATTGGGTATTTACGTTCTGTTCTGGCTTGACGAAAATTGTTATTCCCAGCAGTGTTCAAACGATGCGAGATTACGCGTTTTACCGTTGCGACAATTTGACGATTTACTGTGAAATGGCGGCTGCCGATAAACCGCTCACTTGGGGAAGTAAATGGAATTTTACGCAATCCCCCGTTATTTGGGATTGTGCTAATCAAGCGTAAAATTATAAAAGTTAGATAGCGAAAAATAAAAAAGGTGGAGAAATCCGCCTTTTTTCTTATAAAAACGCAAAAAACGCACGTAGACGCGTAAAAAATAAAGGAAAAATCAAAAAAAGTTTGCTCAAACGTTTGACAAACGCTTGTCGGCATGTTAAAATAATAAAGCTGTGTCTTTGGGCTCATTATGCCCTTTTGCCGAAAATGAAAGGGAAAGAGCGATAAGGAACGGCCACTAAATTCGCTTTCTTTGAAATTGCGATAAGGGCAATTTCGAGGGAAAATATTCCAAATTTTTACAAGGAGGTCAAAATATGCCTACTATTAACCAGCTCATCAAAAAGGGCAGAGAACGTATCACGTACAAGTCTAAGAGTCCTATTCTTGACAACTGCCCCCAGAAGCGCGGCGTATGTTTGTCCGT
>JAFTSO010000036.1 GCA_017467265.1 Clostridia bacterium | reverse complement strand
TATTTTTTGTTATCTCTTTGCTGACTTGCTTTCAAGGTCACTTGCTTTACAAGTTTCTTTGAAATTAACGGAAATTACCTTTCATTTGCTTGTTTGTCAAATAAAATCTCATTTCTTTCTTATTCCATTTTTAATCTTCTTCTACCAGGCTACAGCCCGGTGCCGTCCGCTCTTTCGGCGACAGCTTGTATATAATACCACAAACTATTTACCGTTGTCAAGCATTTTTTCTAACTTTTTTTACTTTTTTCAAAGTTTTTTTCAAAAGTTTTCCTTTTCTGCTCGACTCGCGACAGCTTGTATATACTACCACTTTATTATGCCCGTGTCAAACGATTTTTAATACTTTTTTTGAAATTTTTACAAAATTTTTCCAAAAAATCTGTTTTTTACTTTTTTACAAAGCGCGCGGGGGCGTATTCGTGGTCTTTACCCTCGTAAAAAACGGTCACGCTGCCTTTCTCGCGGATATATTTAGCCATATCCACCGCCGTATGGCAGCTCTCGGGCAAATACACGCCGCCGCAGTACGTCCGCTCGACAAAATGATAATCAGTGCCGCAGGTGATTAAAAGCGCGTGCTGTTTCGCATACTCTTCTACGAGCGGAATTTTATCCAAGTCCCCGTCCGAACAATTAATTTCGACGCCGTGCATAAAATTCGGGTCGCACGGGCTCTGCCGAAAGGGGTGCGCCTGCACGAGCAGCACACCGTTCTCTTCGCACAGCTCGAACAGCTCCTTTTGTGTGAGCGTATATAAGCAGGGCGTTTTGCGCAGGAAGTCTTCCGTCACGCCGTACAACAGCCAGTCGGCATAGTGCGGCTCGTCCAACGTCACTTCCAGCCCCAAATAAAACCGAAAACCCTTTTTGTCCGCATACGCTTTGCCGCGCGCAAAATCCTCGATCACCCGTTCGATAAACGCTCCGTGCTCTTCCTGCGGATAATACCATGCCTGACAATGGTTGGCGAGCACCGCCCCGTCATAACCGAGCCTGATTTTTTCGTCGATGATCTCTTCGCAAGTCACGTGGCTACAATGGCTAATTCCGTTCGAGTGCACGTGCGGATCGATTTTTAACATTTTCTCTGCCATATTCATCTCCAAAGCAAAAACATTATACGCCTTCGCGCGAAAAAAGTCAACGGTTTTTCTTGACTTCGCACGCGCGCGCGTGATACAATATATATAATATATAAATAAGTGCGCCGAAAGGGCGCTCGGAGTGGTAATGTACAAGAATTTACGCATCATTTTCACGATATTATCGGCAATCTGCCTTGCCGCTGTGATCCCTATGGGTATGCTTTTCGATTATCCAGGACTGTTCGGCGCGCTGATCGGCGCAGGCATTTTCTTTATGTTGATGCTCCTTTGCAAGCAAAGTCAAGAAAGCGCGGAAAAGAAAGCCGAACGGCTCGCACAAACCGATGACGATGACGCGGATAGCACGGGCAGCGCAGACAGCGCGGACGATCAGACGCAAGCAAAGATGCCGCCGCAAAAAACCGTTGCCAGCGCAAAAAACGCGCCGCCTAAATATAAACGCAAAAAGAAATAATGCAGCCGTGGCAAAAACCGCCTTTTGCAACAAATCGCACAAGGCGATTTTTTATTTTTTCACAAGATTTTCATCTTAACCCCTTGACAAAAGAGAAAAAGTATATTATACTGATATTAAGAATTTTTATGGAGGTATAATTCAATGGAAGCTTATAGAAAATGGCTCAATGCTCTGCCCCTTATCGTAAAGATCCTTTTGGCGTTGCCTATTATTGACGGTATCATTTACGGTATTTATCGTATTTGTAAGGGTACGACGTCTGGCATTATTCTTGGTATCGTTTGGTTTTTTATCGGTTCTTTTATCGGTTGGATTTTGGATATCGTTTTCCTTTTGATGGAAAAACCTGTATTTGAATTAGAATAAAAGTTTAATTAAAAGCCCCGCTTGGTGTTAAACCAAACGGGGCTTTTTCTTTGCGGTGTTTCACCGCTCGTAGCTTTCGATCATCTCCAACAGCTCTTCAAAACGGTACAAATCTTCGGGCGAATAATAATCGATATAAATGCGCCCTTTTTTATCGTTGCCAATCAGCGACACCTTGGTGCGGAAAATGCCGCGCATACGCTCGACAAACGCTTTCAGCTCCGCGCTCTTTGCCGCCGCCAAAGCGTCCTTTTCCTGCCGCAACACTTCGGGGGGCGTTAAGAACGCCTTTACCGTACGTTCCATCTCTCGCACGGAATATCCGCGTTTGAGTGCCTCTTCCGCAAACGCATATTGCTGTTCGCTCGGCACACGTACTAGCGTTCGTGCATGCCCTGCCGACAGCGCGCCGCTCTCCACCAAACCCACGACTTCTGGCGCAAGCGTCAAAAGGCGCAACGTGTTCGCCACCGCAGGACGCGATTTGCCGATGAGCGCCGCCACGTCGTCCTGCGTAAGCTGAAATTCTTTCACGAGCCGCTCCATCAAATACGCCTCTTCCATCGCACCGAGATTGCCACCTTTCAGCCTTTCAATGCACGAAAAAATTTCCGCGTTTTGCTCGGTAAAGTGATAAATGCGGACTTCCGCTTCCGTCGCACCCATCGTTTTTGCCGCGAACAGGTCGCGTTCTGCCGCCAACAGACGATAACCGCCGCCCTCCTGCTCGTTCACCGAAAATTCAGGCAAGCCGTTGAGCAAAAAATACGCCGCTCGCGTTTTCAGCTCCTTTTTATCGTATTCGTCGATTGTCTTTTCCGTCTGAATTAGCGAAAGCGGCATTGTCCGCTTTTCGTAATCAAAATCCAAATTTTTTCTGCGTTTTATCCGTTTCATCGCGTACACGCCCCTATCCTTTTTCTTTTGCGTCTATGCTTTATCAAAAAACGGAGCTACTCTGCCGCAGCCCCGTTTTTGGTTATTCTTCCGTTTTTTCTTCGGGCTTTTCTTCCGTTTTCAGCTCGCTCGCTACGGGCGCTTGGTCCGCCGCTTGCGTTTCCGCTTTCACGCTCGTTTTATCGTCCGTTTCGTCCGCAATCACGTGTTCCTTCTGCGTTTTCGTCGCACGCGCAAAGGGATTAGCGTTGTGCTCGCTTTCCGTTTGCTCCATCGCGGCGATCACCGCTTTATAGTCCGCGCCTTTCATCAGCATTGCCACTTCTTCGGTGTAGATCGTTTCCTTTTCCACCAAAACGCGCGCCATATTATCGAGAATCGGGCGGTTGTCTTTGAGCAACTTCGTCGCGCGCTTGTGCGCGTTCGCCACCAAAGCTCGCACTTCCGAATCGATCGTCGCCGCCGTCAGCTGCGAATAGCCGCCACGGCTCTGATTGCCGTATTCCATACCCATAAACACAGGTTGGTCGCTGTCATACGCCACGAGCCCGAGCTTTTTGCTCATACCCCATTGCGTCACCATACGGCGCGCAATCTCGGATACGTGCTGAATGTCCGCGCTCGCACCCGTCGTCACGTCTTGAATTACCAGCTCTTCCGCAACTCTGCCGCCCAACGACATACAAATATTATCTACCAGTTTGTTATACGAAATATCGTTGTCGTCCGTTTCAGGACGCGTCATCGTATAGCCTGCCGCACGCCCACGCGGAATAATCGAAACTTCGTGCACGGGATCACAATGATCGCAAAGGCACGCCAAAATCGCGTGGCCAGCCTCGTGGTACGCCGTACAGCGTTTGTCCGATTCGGTGACGACGCGGCTCTTTTTCTGAGGTCCCATCAGCACTTTGTTGATACCGTCGTACAGCTCGAGATTGCCGATCGTGCGCTTGTTCTTGCGCGCCGCCAAAATCGCGGCTTCGTTCAACAGGTTGGCAAGCTCCGCACCCGAGAATCCTGCCGTAATACGCGCAATCGTCTTAAAATTAACGTCCGTCGCCATCGGTTTGTTGCGTGCGTGCACCTTCAAAATCTGTTCACGCCCCTTCACGTCGGGCAGGTTCACCTGATTTTGTCTGTCAAAACGACCGGGACGGAGCAACGCAGGATCGAGAATATCCGCACGGTTGGTCGCCGCCATAATGATCACGCCTTCACTCTCTTCAAAGCCGTCCATCTGCACCAAAATCTGGTTCAACGTCTGCTCACGTTCGTCATGGCCGCCACCAAGCCCTGCGCCTCTGCGACGCCCCACGGCGTCGATTTCGTCAATGAAAATGATACACGGCTTATTCTTATGCGCCATATCGAACAGATCGCGCACACGTTTCGCGCCCACGCCCACGTACATTTCTACGAAGTCCGAGCCCGACACCGAGAAGAAGGGCACGCCAGCCTCGCCAGCCACCGCTTTTGCAAACAAAGTCTTACCCGTGCCCGGAGGGCCTACGAGCAAAACGCCCGACGGGATTCTCGCACCAAGGTTGGCAAAGCGCTTCGGCGCTTTCAAAAATTCGACGATTTCTTGCAGCTCTTCCTTTTCTTCTTCCGCGCCAGCCACGTCCGAGAACCGAACGTGAAGATTGCTCTGCATATGCGCCTTGTTCTTGCCGATGTTCATTGCAGCGCTGTTCGCGCCCGAAGCGTTGCGCATAATCAGCCAGAAAATCAAGGCTACGACGCCGATACCCAAAAAGGGCAGCAAGCTCGATAACCAGCTCCCTGCGTTGGGGTTTTCAAATGAAAAATCAAGATTGTTGATATTTACCCCCGCCGCTGACAAGTCTTCTTTTATGACAGCAAAGTCAGTCCCATTAAACACACTAGGACCAATACAGCTATATACCACATCTCCTTTGCTGTCAATCGCAGAATATTTAAAAGCGTCAAAGGTAATTCCTACCACTTTACCACTCGCAACATCGTTCTTCAAATATTCTATGAATGTACTATAACTCACCGATTTTTCGAACACGTCGGAGAGCAAAATCGCGATGAGCGCAACCGCCGCAACCGCAATAATCACCCAAATCCATACTTTTGTTTTCTTTTTCAAAGTGTTTACACTCCTTCCTTCGCTAAAAAGCCGCGCCGTTTGTTGCCGCCTACATAAAGTTTACGCGAAAAACGCCGCCGCGATACCTTTTTTACGATTGTTTCCTATTTTTGTCCGTGAAACTTTTCACAGCAGTATTATTTTACCACAAGCATTTTTCTTTTTCAAGCATTTCCGCGACGATTTATAAACATTTAACAAATGTTCACAAACTTTACACATTTACCGCAAAAAGAAAACGCCCAGTATCCCACCGAGCGTCGTTATTTTCATATTTAATTTTATAGGCGTATCGTCTTTTCCTTTTCGCCTGTTTTTTGCAAACCATACGTTGCGTGCCGGCTCTTCGCCGCTAAACCTTTCAGGCTACTTTCTTATTTTACGCCCTCGAAATGATCGTTCATTGGACTATTACCTTCCTTTTTCTTCTTTGTTAAAGTACCTTTCGTAGCGACAAGTCATCTTATCCTACCCCCTTTAACTTTTTTCATTTTTCTCTTTATACGGATCCCGATGCCTTAACACCGGCTAACGCCGTACGTCGGAGTATCCTTCTTTTTCATTTTTCTCATAGTGGACCTCCTCCTTTTTCTATCCGCCGCTATCGCTTGGCGGAGCGCTTTCGAAGTATGCCGTGGTTTTTTCAAACCGCTGGGTTCACTTGGTTATTCTTTTTTAGGCTCTTGCCTCCAAATGGGAAGGAATCATCGCTTTTCATACCCTCCTTTTATCGTATTTTTTCGCCGTATCCCTACGGCCCTTGTGCCGATCCTTCGGCTAAACCTAATTGTTCATTGGGGTGTTCTCCGTTTTTATTTGAAAGTTTCAAACATTTTTTGTTCGTTTCTTTCTTTTGTACCTTTATTATAGCAGATAATTTTCGTTTGTCAAGGGGTTTTTGAAAAAAATTTTGCAAATCGGCAAAAAAATTTTTTGCGTGCTATTTTTATGGCTACGCCATAACGGAATTTTGTCGCGCAGAAAAATCCGCGCACCAAAAGCAAAAACCGCCGCGGTTTTCGCGACGGCTCTACGTTTATTCTTCGATTTTTTTAGCAAAATGTTTGAGCAGAACGGGATCGCGGAGCAGTACGCCGCCCCCCAAAACGGTGGCAAACTGCGGCTCTTCGCATACCCGATATCGCATACCGAGATTCGCGCCGATATACTGCGGCACGTGGGGAATTTTCATCACGCCCCCCGACAGGAACACGCCGTTTCTGTTCACGATCGCCGCCACTTCCGCAGGCAAGATCCGCAAAACTTCCACCGCGTACTCCATAATTTTATTCACGTACACGCGAATACAATCGGTGAGATCGCCTGCCTGCACGGACGCTGCCGACGGTTTACACGTTTCCAGCGAGCTGCCTTCCGCCACCACCGTACCCAACGCACTGGGCGAGAGCGAGCCGATTTCGTTCTTGATCTTCTCCGCCGTCAAAGCGCCAACGAGCAGCTTGTTATTGTTGGCGATTTTCGAAATGATATTCGCATCCATATTGTTGCCGCCGACGTTCATCGAAATCCCTGCGATGATCCCGTCCGCGGACACCACCGCCGCGTTGGATACGCCGCCGCCCACGTCCAAACAGAACACGGGGTCTGCGTCGGTGAGTACTGCCCCTGCGCCCAACGCCGCCAAATAGGGCTGCTCCACAAACCAGACTTTTTTCAAACCGCACTCTTCCACCAAATTGACGTACGCCGCCAGCGCCCGTTCGGACACGCCGCAAGGTACGGAAAAAAGCACCTGCGCACGTTTAAGCGCCGATGCTTTGAGCCCAATACGGGATAAAAATTCTTTCAGCATCACTTCCGCAAGGCGCATATTGACGATCTCGCCCTCATAGACAGGATAGACGATGGTGGTGCGTTCCGCCGTTTTCCCGATCAGGTTTTTGGCGTCTTTGCCGATTGCTTTCACCGTTTCTTCGCCACCCACGACCGCCACGCACGACGGCTCGGCAAGCACCACGCCGCTGTTCGTGTCCGCACGGTAAATTTTCGTCATCGACGATCCGAGATCAATAGCCAATTTTATCATTGCTTTCCTCCCAAACTCCCCCAAAGAGTGGGGGCAGGTACGCGTTTAACGCGTTTTTACTCTATTTTTCGCTCTTTTAATCAGCTTTTTGCAAAGCTCCAAGGGCAATCCCACGACGTTCGAAAAACTCCCCTTGATTTTCTCTACCAAGCCGCCGTCTTGGATACCGTACGCGCCTGCTTTGTCCATCGGCGAGCCGCTCGCAATATAGTCAGCAATCTGCTCTTCCGTCAGCGCGTTAAAATACACGTCCGTCTTGGCAACGCCGCATATCGAACGCAGCTTTCCTTTCTCCGTCCACGCAATACACACCCCCGTATAGACGGCGTGTTTTCTTCCCGATAACGCACGGAGCATACGCGCCGCGTCCGCCTCGTCGCGCGGTTTTCCCAGCACTTTGCCGCAAAGCGCCACGACCGTGTCCGAACCAAGCACCGTTTTGCCTACGCTTTCCGAGCGGAGCGCCACTTCCGTCGCCTTACGCTCAGCGAGTATTTTTACCAGCTTTTTCGCAGACGGATTCTCGTCCACGCTCTCGTCCGCCTGCGACGGTACGATGGAAAAATCCTTGATCAGCTCCGCCAAAAGTTCTTTGCGCCGCGGAGACGCGCTCGCCAAAATCCACTCCATAACCCTAACTATGAAAGCAGCCGCTCATCGCCGAGCGGCTGTTTTGCCTTTTACAAAATTTCGAGATTCTTTCTGAACGCCTTTTTGAATTCGGGATTCGCCGCCTCGGCGTCGCGAACTTCCAGCGCCGCGTCGCCCGACACGATCGTTTTCATAATCACCGAATCGCCCAGCACGTCACAGTTCAAGCCCGTCACTACGCCGCAATGGGTGCGATCAAGGCTCTCCGCAATACGGAGCAAAACTCCCAGCTTTTTCACCGCGTCGAGATCTTCTTCCGTGACGATTTCCTTGTATTTTTGCCACTCGATCATCGGCACATCCTCGCGGTTGTGACAACCTGCCACGAACGCCGCCAACACGATTTCGCGGTGCGTCGCACCGTAAATAGACGAATTCAAAATCGTATACCAGCTATGCTTTGCATGGCTGTAAAATTTCATTTTCATACCGCAGTCGTGCAGGCTCGCCGCGATCTTCAATACTTTGAGATACTGACGGGAGAACTTATGCAACACGCGGAGCTGTTTGAACAGCTGCACGGAAAGCGACATCACGTGTTCCACGTGCTTGGGATCGCAATCGTAATATTTCACCAAGCGATCGAGCGAATATCCCAACACGTCGGAGATAGGTTTTTCCGTCGTGATCGGCAACGCCTGATTGACCATCAAGCCTTCGCGCAACCCACAACCGCCGATGGTGAAGTTTTCCACGTGCATATAATCAACAAACGATTTCACGATCGCCATCGCAGCAGGCATAATGTCCGCGCGCGCAGGGGACAGCCCCTTGATCTTCTTGCGCTTATCTACGTCCAGCGCTTTGAGCATATCGTAAATACCCGTGAAATCTTCGGTCGCGAGCTTATAATTATGCGCCATATCCAAAGGATATTTGCGTACCAGCTTACTGATTTTGAACAAATTTCTGAACGAACCGCCCACGCCGATCATCTGCGTTTCGGGATCGATATCGCTAAGCCAAGGCAGTTTCTTCAGCTGCTCGGTAAAGAATTCTTCCACGTGCGCCGCCGCCTCTTGGGGGGTGGCATCGCTCACGAACAGGTCGGTGAGCGTGACCGCACCGAACGGCAGGTTCGCATATCCCAACACGTTTCTGCGGTTGTAATAAATAATCTTCGTGCTGCCGCCGCCGATTTCCAAAATCAAACCCTTGGGAATATCCATCGAGTTAATCACGCCACGATAGACGAGTAGCGCCTCTTCTTCCTCGGACAACACGCGGATGCTGATGTTGCAGCTCACCTGAATTTCATCCAAGAAGGAGCGCTGATTTTTTGCGCGGCGTACCGCCGCCGTACCCACAGCGATGATCCGTTCCACGCCGCGTGCATCACAAAGTTTTTTGAACATTTTCAGCGTTTTGATCGTTTCCGCAATACGCTGGGGTTTCAAAAACCCATCACGATCCATATCTTGACCAAGACGAACGCTTTCCTTCAATTCGTCCACTACGACGTAGTGCCCTTCCGTGAACATATCCACGATGAGCAATCGCGCCGTATTCGAACCCAAATCAATAATACCAATCTTTTCCACTTCTACTACCTCTGTCCAGACCGCCTTTCCCGTGCGGTCTTATGTGTATTTCTCTGCTTTTCCTTTACCCTATCACAGATATTTTCACGCACCGCGCTCGCCTTTCCCGACACAACGCGCACGCACCTTATATCCCATTTTTTGTTTCCCATAGTTTAACACATAAAACATGTTTTGTAAATACCCTTTTGAAAAATTTTTTTCCGTTTTTTTCAAATTTTTTCATTTTGGATATTTTGCGACAGATTTTTCGTGCATTTTGACAACGCACCCTTTCGCGCAGGCGTATGCGCGTAAACATTATTTATACAAATATGCGCTTTTTTATACCTGCGCCGTCTATTTTTCTCTTCGCCGCGAAAAAAAGAGCGCCCCAGCGCTCCGTTTTTTCTATTCTGTTCTCGTTAAAAATTCCGTCAGCTCAGCAAAATTTTCGAACGCATATTGCGGCTGCGCCGCCGAAATTTCGCCGTCCGCGGCATACCCGACCGCGAGCAACGCACAATCTACGCCCTGCTCCTGCGCCCCCTCGGCGTCGTGAAAACGATCTCCTACCATCAGGCACTCGGCTTTGTCCGCGCCCAGCCTGCGCAGCGCTTCCGCAATCACCGACGCTTTCGTTGGAAATCTTCCATCCAGACCGCACCCCACCTTCACCGTAAGATACTTCGCAAAGCCAAACCGCTCCGCAATCCGCTCGGCATACTCGATCGGTTTTGAAGTCGCCATCGCCAAGATATACCCTGCCTCTTGTAAGGCTTTGAGTGCCTCCACCGCCCCTTCGATAAGCTCGCAACGGAACAAACCCTCCACACCGTACCACTCACGGTATTTCGCCGTAGCCGTGTGCGCGTCCTGCTCGTTCATGCCAAAGAAGTTGGAAAAGGAATATACCAGCGACGGCCCGATGCATTGCCGCAGGTACTCGTCCGACGGCGTATCCGTACGCCCCATCGCCTTCAACGCGTACCGTATGCCGGCAAAAATCCCCGGATGCGAGTGCACCAGCGTTCCGTCCAAATCAAATAAAACGTATCTGTATCTCTTCATACACAGTAGTATAACACAACGGGGCGGCTTTGTCAAGCCGTCTTTTTCGATAAAGTACGATAAAATCCAACGGCGGATAAGCCGATCAGGAACGCGCCGAACGCACGTTTCAAGAGCGCGGACGGGAGCGCGACGGCAAGGCTCGTCCCCAACGCGGAAGAGAGCAGTGCCGGCAAAATCACCCACCCCACCCCTTCGGTTTTGAGCAATCCGTTGTCCGCGTGCGTCTTTAACGCACCTACACTCATCGGCAGAAAGGAAAACAGGTTGGCGCTCTGGGCGATCTTTTGCCCCACGCCTCCGACGAGCACGAGCAAGGGGATCGTCACCGTCCCGCCGCCCATACCCATCCCGGCAGGTATTCCCCCTAAAAAACCTAATAATAAATAGAGATAAAAGCGCATATGTAGGGGGGGAATTGCAACGTGGTTGCGTGAATTGTTTCCGAAAAACGTGAATTGCCCCAAAGGGGCGTGAATTGCAACGTAGTTGCGTGAATTGTTTTTGCAAAACGTGAATTACCCCAAAGGGGCGTGAATTGCGCCTTTCGGCGTGTGAATTGCAAAGCTGTGCTTTGCGTTATGGGAATATTATAAGTAGGTCATTGCCACAAAACACGGTCGATTACGTGTTCAAACCAATGTGGGGCGCATACATACACGTGGAAAAGATAGTAAGATATGCCAGCGGTGGCTCACCGCAACGACGGCGTAGCCGTCAAATCACGAAAACCGCAGGTTTTCAATTCACGAACGCATAGCGTTCAAATCACGAAAGGCAACGCCTTTCAAATTACTCCCTTTTCCCCTTTCATCGCGACACGTCCCCCACCGTTTAGCGAAAAAAGAACAAAAATACCCCTGCGATCAGCTGCAAAAACGCAAAGGTTAGCTCCACCGCTTTCGTCGGCAATTTGCCGAGTAATTTTGCCCCTAACAATCCGCCTGCCGTCACGCCGATCGACGTGGGGATTAGCACGGACAGATCGTACGTGCCCTTTACCGCGTACAGCAGAAAGGAAAAAAGGGACACGGGCAGGATCACCAAAATCGCCGTCGCGTGCGCCCTCTTTTCGTCCAACCCCGTTTTAGCGAGCATCGGCACGGCAATCATACCGCCGCCGCCCCCCAAAATACTGTTCGCCGCACCCACTACGCCACCGCAGACAATCCGCCGCAAATTCGCCGTTTTTTTTCCTTCCATACCCCGTTTCTACTCCCTTTCACGTCAGTATCGGCAAATTTTTTTCAAATTATCAAACTTTTTCTTTCTTTTCCAGCCGTAAACGCTTGCCAAGGACGGATTTTTGTATTAAAATAATATAGTGCATTATGCGCGCATACGCGTATGAGCGCAAAGTGAAGAAGAAAATCAAAACCAAAAGGTGGTTATATGAAAGATTCTACCCAAAACCGCAAGAAAAAACTTCTTGCATTGTTCTTATCGGCAATGATGGCGATCTCCGTCGCGTCCTTGGCAGCCTGCAAAGGCGGCAACGGCGGCACTTCGTCGGAAAGCTCTTCCGAAGAAGAAAAAACGGAAACGACGGTCACCGATAAAGGCCCTATCAAAAACGCAGGTTTCGAAGTTTTCGACACCAACGACGGTTTGAACGTGATCGGTATGACCGTTTCCAACTGGTCGCGCTCCCTGTTCTCGGACGGCACGAACAGCGCGCCTTCGTCCAAGGCAGACAGCGGTATTTTGGATACTAGCGACGACGCTTGGAACAATTTGACCGGCTCGTACTACGTGGATAACGGCGAAGCGGCAGACGTCGCGGCTGCGGACAAGCTCATCGAGGCACTCTCCGAAGAAGACGCGATCGCGCTGTGGGACAATTTCACCACGCGTGACAAGCTCAAATATTACGAAGTTTGGAAAGACGCGAACGAAGACGGCAAAATTTCCGAAGATTTTGACGAGTACGAGAGCTTTAACGGCGGCTCGCTCGCGCTTGTTGACGTTCCCGACACCGCAAATCCCGGCACACACCACTCCGCAGCGGACAAAGCGGCGGAAGGGTTTAGCGATCACAACGTCCTGATGATTCACAACAAGAACCCCGAAACGGACGAGGGCGAAAAGGTTATTCAGTCCATCGGTTCGGCGCAGAAATACACTTCGTCTTCCACCGTCACGGTACAGGCAGGCGCAGCGGCAGAGATCTCCGTTTGGGTAAAAACGCAAGATCTGATGTCGTCCAGCTCGGACGGTACGGCACAGGAAGCCGTGGACAAGGGCGCGTATATCACCCTGTCGCAGACGGTTGGCGGCGCGTCTATGCCCGCTTACGAAGTGAAGAATATCAACACCGAGTATATGGGGCTGGAAGATACGAACGGCTGGAAACAGTACACCTTCTACGTGAAGGGTTCGTCGTACGCATCGACGACGCTGACGCTCACGCTCGGTCTTGGTCAAGGCACGTCCAACTCCCGTACGGAGCTTGTCAACGGCTATGCGTTCTTCGACGATATTCAATGCAATATCTTCTCGCAGGAAGAATTTGCAGGCAAAGTAAACGCACACCCCACGGCAAACGTAGTGCAGGCTGCAAAATTCGAAGATCCCAAGGCGTTGAAGACAATCGACGTTTCCAAGGAATATAACGCCAATGCATATGCAAACGCAGAAACGCTCGGCTACGTAGCAGGTCAGGGCTTTGACGTATTCCCCATCGATTTCTACGGTGAATTCTCGAACGCGGACGGCGTTTTGAACAGCATCAGCCATTTCGCAACGAAGAGCGAAGACGGCTACACGTCGATGACGGGCAACAACACGATGCCCACGCTCCAAGGGGGCAGAAACGGCAACGCCGACGTGATCAAAGTGTTTGATAATATTGCGGCAATCGGCAACTACACCCCCGACTCCGGCGATGCGGACGGCGCGGACAAGAAATCGTTTGTCGATGCGGTATATGCGAACTATCTCACCGACGTAGAATATCCTGGCGCAAACCACAAAGTCCTTTTGATGATGAGCGCGCGCGGCGTAGCGTACACGGCGAAATCCGATTACACCTTCGCTTTCAACAGCGACGTGGAATATATGGCGGTATCCTTCTTCGTAAGAACATCGGATATGAACGGCTTTACGGGTGCAGGCGTCACGCTTATTGACGGCAGAAACAAGACGTCCTTCGACGCGATCGACACGACGGATATCACGCCTGTGAACATCGGCACGGAAGGCACGGACAGCTATAAAGAAGACATCTACGAGGGTTGGCAGCAATATATCTTCTTCGTGAAGAACGATTCGGACGATGTGAACGCGTCGTTCAAGTTGCAGTTCAACTTCGGTCCTACCACCATCGATGAAACTTCGTCGATCAATTCCTTCCAGACGGGCTTTGCGGCGTTCACCAACTTCCAGACTTTGGAAATGAGCGCGGAAGAATACGAGAGCGCGACGAGCGGCACGTATGCAAAACTCGTGACGGTGACGGGCGAAGAAGACGTGACGGCGGCTGGGAACAGCGGTTTCGATACGGCTGGCAACAAATCGGCTACGCATACGAGCATTGAAAAGGGTATCGCGTTGGCGCAGAATTATAAAGGCGTTTACAGCGACAGCGACTACGTGACCGACAAGTTCAACGAGAACACGGCGATCAACACGTACACGAACGCAGGTCTTTTGAACAGAACGTATTTCACGGGCGCGAAAGGCGAAGAAAGCTATTACACGACGACGAACGCTCCCGCTTGGATGGCAGGTATCACGACGATCGCTCAGCAGAAGAACTCCGCGGTAGATACCACGAACGCGACGGCGGTTTGGAACGCGGCGTTCGGTGATGCGACGCAGCCCCTGTTCATTTGGAACGACGGCACGGATACGACCAACTCCTATGGCTTTATCGGCAACAGCACTTCGATCGCGGCGAACACCTACACGGCAATTTCTATGCGCGTTAAGGTAGGCAGCACGGATACGAACGCAGCAGCACCTTCCGCACATATCTATCTCATCGACACCAGCGACGACACGCGCACGAACGTCCTTTCGATCGGCGCAAAGACGACCTACTGGTACGACAAGAAAGGCGACGTTTACACGGGCGATCCTACGGAACGCAGCTCTGAAAAGGCATTTATCTTGCAGGCGAACGGTCTGTATATCGCAAATACGAAGTGGAGCGGCTACGACGCGGCTACGATGGCTGGCAAGTATTTCGCAAACTTGAACGCATACACCGATCTCGACGCGAACAACAACAAGCTGGTTGCGAAGAACGGCGGCGTACACGATTACGTGGGCGCAGAAGAATACGTGAAAGTGAGCGGCGAAAAACGCGCGATCGCGTTCTATCATAAAGACGGTGCGTACTACGCAGACAAGGCTTGCACCCTTCCCGTGAGCGACTTCTCCGCGACGGGCGTTGCAACCCGTACGGGTGCAGCGGCAAGCAAAGCTCTGCACGCAAAAGTAGCGGCGACGAACGACTGGGTGACGGTCACGTTCTATATCCACACCGGTTCGACGGCGAAGAATTATCGCCTTGAAATTTGGAGCGGCGAGAGAACGGGCAACCCCAACGCCGCAGGCACGTACGTAATGCTCGACGGCAACCCGTCCCCTGCTAGCAACGCAGAAACGTATTACAACAACTTGCTCGGCGTGTACGAAGACGACGATACGATCGAACAGTACAAGAGCGTGTTCTCCTATTTCGATACCGATAAATTCCTCCGCTATAACGAAGATTTGGATACGGACGAAATCGGCAATCTTTACGAAGAAAACTACGACGTGACGGCGCAGGAAGAGGCTACCTTCTATCTGTACGCAGGCGCAGAAAACGAAAACCAGAACTTCCTTGTCAACTATGCAACGCAGGATCAAGTAGTGACCGCGTCGGCAAGCGATAAGGACGACACGACGACGGACAATCCCGACGAAACAGCACCCACTACGCAGGGCACGAACCCCTTGCTGTTGATAAGCTCGATTGTCATCGCAGTAGCCCTCGTTCTGGCAATCGCGAGCATCATCTTCCGCAAGATCTGGAAGAAAGCGCGCAAGAATATCCTTTCGAAGAAACGTAAACCCAAGAAAGAAAAATCCAAGCGCGTGAAGATCGCAAAGGTCGAAACGGAAGAACCCAAAGAAGAAATCGACGAAGATAGCCCTTACAACGATTAATCCTTTGGATTGACAAAATAAGCAAAACCCCCGTGGACATATCTCGTCCACGGGGGTTTCTTACCACTTAAAAAGCACCCTTTTTACAAGGGCGCTTTTTAATTTTTATCCTACTTTTCTAATCCCTTTCGGCAGGTGATTTTTCACCGTTCCGTTCACGGCTTTTCCCAGCCCCAACGGATACCCGTCTATGCACACCAAACACCAACCGTTCGGCAAATCGCTCTCCACCGTTTCACCGCGGAGATACTTATCTACGCGCCCGTCCTGCGCCGTAAAGTCGAGAACGTTTTTACACTCTGCCGCTCTCGCCGCCATCGCCAACGCGTGGTCGGGCTCAAATCGTCCGTTCTTCACTTCACCCAGCCGCACGCCCACGCGCAGCACCTGCAACCCTTTCCACTCGAACACGTCCTCGGGCAGTTCATACAAAACGCCGTCCTTTTCAAACAGACGGTAGGCAAATTTTTCCTTAAAAAACGCCCGTTCAAAATCACGGTACGCCCGTTCGCCTCCCGACGTCACGCTTTGCTTTGCGCTCTTCAAGCGGCAATCCCACGCACTCGTTCGTACCGTCTTTTCAAACAGCGCGGCAAAATGCCCTTCGCCATCGATCTTATGTGGATAGAGCTTTTCTTGACGGAGTAGGCGCATTTCAGGATGCGCCGACAAAAAGGCGAGCACCTGTTCTTCGTCCTCAGCAGGGGCAAACGTGCACGTCGAATACGCCAAACACCCACCCACAGCCAACATTTCCGCTGCGTGATCGAGAATTTCTGCCTGCCGCGCCGCGCACAACGCCACGTTCTCTTCGCTCCACTCCGACAAAGCCTCGTCCGCGTTTTTGCGGAACATCCCTTCCCCCGAGCAGGGCGCGTCCACCATAATTTTATCGAAATAACCGCTAAATTTTTTAGAAAGCGCCTGCGGATATTCGCTCGTCACCACGGCATTTTTGATCCCCAGCCGCTCCACGTTTTGCGAAAGGATCTTTGCACGGGCAAAAATCGGCTCGTTCAAAACGATCACGCCCTTGCCACTCATTTTACAGGCGAGCTGCGTGCCTTTGCCACCGGGTGCAGAACAAAGATCGAGCACCCGTTCCCCTTCGCGCACGTCCAAAAGGGGCGCGGCACACATCGCCGACGGCTCTTGGCTGTATATCACGCCAGCAAAATGGTACGGACTTGCGCCCACCTTATCCACGCTCGTATAATACCCGTTTTCTTCCCACGCAACGGGCGCGCCGAGAAAGGGCAAAACCGCCTTCATCGCGGTCACGTCCCCCCGTAAAGGGTTCAAACGCACCCCCTTAAAGGGCGGTTTTTCATAACAGGCGAAAAAGGCTTCCCACTCGTTCTCGGGAAGCTGTTTTTTCATATTTTCCACAAATTTTTCGGGTAAATTGTACATACCGTACCCCCTACGCGCCGTTATTCCTTTTGCAGATATTCCTCAAACTCTTCGGGCGTAAAAATCCGCGCCCTTGCCTGCGCCGATTTCCATCTCGCGCCGTTTTCACCTTCATAGCAAACGTACACGTCGCACTCTTCCGCGCGCGAAGTGAACAGCGCCGCCTGCGCGAACGCCGCGGACAACAGCCTCTTTGCCACGGGCAAATCCATCTCCAACGGGTGCGAAAAACAAACGCTCTTGTTTTTCAGCTTGCCGTCCTTAGCGCGTTTCCGCTTTTCCCTGTCGGCAAAAATATGAAACTGTGCCTTGCGTTTTTCCCGTTCTTCGCGCTTTCTTTCCTGCTCCGCTTTATAGGCGATCTGTGCCGTCGAAGTCGTCTGTTCGATCTCGTAATTCTCAATACGCCCCAGCCGTATTTGGTATTTTTCAATCAGTTCGGGAAACGAACAATTCTCCGCCTTGCACATCGCCTCGGCGACCTTCATCGTCGCGTACGCGTCATCCACCGCGCGGTGCGCCGTAAATTCCACGCCCAGCTCCTGCGCGATCGAGCCCAAACCAAACTGCCGCGAAAACTCCCCAACGCGGTTCATATACACGAATTGCGTGTCCGCAAACTCGAACGCGAACGAACGCAACTGAAAACGCTTGCTCTCAAAATTGAGATATTTCACGTCGTTCATCGTGGCATGTCCTGCCACCAAAGTGTCCTTATCTTCTAACAAAGCGTAAATTTTATCCGCCTTTTCCAAGAACGTTGGATAACTCTTAAAGCTAGAATATTCATACGGCAAAACAAGCCCCTGCGTACCCTTGCGGTCGGTCAGGTGAAAGCCCCCCTGCGGATTGATCAGAATATCTTCCTTTTCGAGAATATTAAATTTTTCATCGGTCAGGCAGTACCCAAACGCGCAGATTTTCGCCACGAATTTCGACACCACCGAACACTCGATATCAAAAAATAAATATTTCATACCGCCTCAAAACGTTCCTTGCTCTCTCTTGGAAAAGACCGCAATTTTCTTGCGGTCTTTTTAGATATTTTTCCTTTCATCGCGTACCGTGTACGCCCAAACGCCGATTTCTCGGCATACGCGCTCCCTTTCGCTCGCGCTATTTTATACAGCTTACTTCGTGGGAACAATCACGGCTTTGCCGCCCATATACGGACGCAACACCTCGGGAATCGTCACGCTCCCGTCTGCCTGCAAATGGTTTTCTACGAACGCAATCAGCATACGCGGAGGCGCAACCACCGTATTGTTGAGCGTATGCGCTAACTTCGTCTTGCCGTCGTCGTCCTTGTATCTAATGGACAAGCGGCGCGCCTGCGCGTCCGTCAAGTTCGAGCACGAACCCACTTCAAAATATTTCTTCTGACGGGGGCTCCACGCCTCGACGTCACAGCTCTTGTTCTTCAAATCGGCAAGATCGCCCGTGCAGCAGCCCAGCTGACGAACGGGAATATCCAACGAACGGAACAATTCCACGGTATAGCTCCACAGCTTTTCATACCACTCCGCGCTCTCTTCGGGGCGGCAAACAACGATCATTTCTTGCTTTTCAAACTGGTGAATACGATATATCCCACGTTCTTCGATACCGTGCGCACCCTTTTCCTTGCGGAAACAAGGCGAATAGCTGGTGAGCGTCAGCGGCAGCTTTTTCCCGTCGATGATCTGCCCCATAAATCTGCCGATCATAGAGTGTTCGCTCGTACCGATCAAATACAGGTCTTCCCCTTCGATCTTGTACATCATATTTTCCATTTCGTCAAAGCTCATTACGCCCGACACCACGTCGCCGTGGATCATATACGGAGGGATCACGTACGTAAAGCCCTTGTCGATCATAAAATCACGCGCATACGTGAGTACCGCCGAGTGCAAACGCGCAATATCGCCCGTCAAATAATAGAACCCCTGTCCCGACGTGCGGCGCGCGGAATCGACGTCGATACCGTCCAGCTTTTCTAAAATATCGAGATGATAGGGAATTTCAAAATCGGGAACTTTCGCTTCGCCAAAACGCTGCAATTCCACGTTCTCGCTATCGTCCTTGCCCACGGGCACGTCGTCCGCCACGATGTTGGGAATACTCATCATCGCCTTTTTGAGCGCCGCGTCCACCTCTTCGCCTTCTTTTTCAATGGCAACCAAGCGGTCTGTGTCCGCCTTGACCTGCGCCTTGACCTGTTCCGCCTCGTCGCGCTTGCCTTCCTTCATCAGCATACCCACCTGCTTGGACAGCGTATTACGTGCCGCGCGAAGAGCGTCGCCTTCGGCAATCAGCGCACGGCGCTTTGCGTCCAGCTCCAAAGCCTGTTCGACCAAAGGCAGCTTGTGGTCTTGGAATTTTTTACGGATATTTTCTTTTACGAGTTCCGGATTCGTACGGATCAGATTGATATCAATCATAGATACACCTCGAATAATTTTCACTTTTTCGGCAAAGGCGCAGCGGACAACTCCAACAGCCCTCGCCTTTTCCTTACAACATTATACAACTTTTCCCTTACAAAAGCAATTAAATGCAAAGCGTCCTGTCAAATTCTTGTGAAATTTTTCTAAAAACCTTGTAATTTGCTTTGCAATATGCTATAATAAATTTATCTTATTCCTTTTATGGAGCGGAAAAATATGAAAAAGAACAAGGACAATCTCGATCAGGAGCGCAAGGCGAAGAAAACCGCGCCAAGCCCCGAACAGGGCGGTGCGAAGAAACCTTCGCTACTGACAAGGCTATTCCGTAAAAAATCAATCGCTGACGCCGAAGCGGAAGAAAAAATGCTGAATATCGAGCATTTTGCCGTGGACGAAAACGTCGGGCTTTCCCAAGAGCAAGTGGACGAACGCGTAGCGCAGGGTTTGGTGAACGCCGCCACGAAAAAATATTCCAAGACGTACAAGAGCATTTTTATCGGCAACATCTGCACGTTCTTCAACCTGCTGTGTTTGCTGTGCGCGGTGGCACTGCTACTCGCCCGCGCTCCCGTCAATCAATACCTGTTCGTCGTCATTTTCCTTTGCAATATCTTCGTGAGCATCTTCCAAGAAATCCGTGCAAAGCGCAAAATCGATCGACTGTGTATCCTATCGTCGCCGACGGCAAAGGTCGTGCGCGGCGGTATCAAGCTGGATATCCCCGTCGAACAGCTGGTGGTCGATGACGTAATCCTGCTCACCGCAGGCCAACAAGTCCCTGCCGACTGCGTAGCGATCGGCGGCGCGGCGGAGCTGAACGAATCTCTTCTTACAGGCGAATCCGTCCCCATCAAGAAAAATTTGGGTGACGACCTGTTCGCAGGCTCGTTCGTGGCGAGCGGTCAAGTGGCGGCACGCGTGGAAAAAATCGGCGAATACACCTACATAAGCAAACTGACGGCGAAAGCGAAAAAGTACAAACGCCCGAACTCCGAGATTATGAACTCGATCAGCCTGTTTATCAAGGTCATCGGTCTTATGATCGTGCCTGTGGCGATCTTTATGTTCTTCAACAACCTGCGGAACAACCCCAGCTATACCAGCTGGGCGGCAATCAAAGAGGCAGGCGGTTTCTTCAAAGCACTCGCGTCCGACGGTGCGATGGGGGAAATGCTCGGCTCGGCAATCCAAAAGACGGTCGCCGTTATCATCGGCATGATCCCGTCGGGGCTGCTCCTACTCACGACGATCGCACTCTCCGTCGGCATTATCCGCTTGGCGCGGTATAATACGCTCGTACAAGATATGTACTCGCTCGAAATGCTCGCACGCGTCAACGTGCTCTGTCTGGATAAGACGGGCACGATCACCGACGGGCGTATGAAAGTGAGCGATTGCATTTTGCTCAACGCACCCAGCAGCGAATACGGGATCGAAGACGTCATCGGCTCGATGCTCGCTTCGCTCCCCGATAACAACCAAACGAACATCGCGCTGTTCGATCGTTTTGGGCACTCGTCAAAGCTCCAACCGGTGGCGATGATGCCGTTCTCGTCGGCGCGAAAACTCTCCGCAGTCACCTTCTTGGACGAAGGTACGTTCGTGATGGGCGCACCCGAATTCGTGTTAAAGCCGATGCCTGCGCGCATTGAAAAGCTCGTCAAGCAATACGCACAGATGGGTTTGCGCGTGCTGGTGCTGGCGCACGCGCCGGGGCAGATCGCAAACGATAAACTCCCCTCTGGCATCAAACCCGTGGCGGTAATTACGCTCTCGGACAATATCCGTCCCGACGCAATCGAAACGATTAAGTGGTTCAAACAAAACGACGTCGCCGTCAAGGTCATCTCGGGGGATAACCCCGTGACGGTGGCGGAAGTGGCGCGCCGCGCAGGGATTCCCAACGCCGCGCAGTTCATTTCTCTGGAAGGTCTGTCCGACATCGACGTGGAAAACGCCGCCAACGAATACACCGTATTTGGCAGAGTGACGCCCGAACAGAAAGCTATTTTGATCCGCTCGATTAAAAAAGCGGGCAACACCGTCGCAATGACGGGGGACGGCGTCAACGATATTCTCGCGATGAAAGAGGCAGATTGCGCCGTGTCCGTTGCCTCGGGCAGCGAAGCGGCGAGAAACGTTTCAAACCTTGTTTTGCAAGACAATAATTTCGGCTCTATGCCCAAGATCGTCAACGAAGGTCGCCGTGTTATCAACAACATTAAAAGCTCGTCCGCGCTGTACATTATGAAGACGCTCCTGACCTTGATTTTGGCAGTCACGTGTATCTGCGTAAAGGAAGAATATTTCTTCGAAACGAGCAATATGCTGATGTTCGAAATGTTTATCAGCGCGCTGCCGTCCTTCGTAATGTCCTTACAGCCGAACACCGCGCGCGTGAAAGGCAAATTTATACCCTACGTTTTGAGTCGCGCCCTACCCGGTGCACTAACAATGGGTATCGCCATTATGACGTTGTATATTCTCAGCCGCACGCCTTTGGGCAACGATTTTGCACTCGTCAACGAGCTGGGCAAAACGGAGCATTATCAAGCGATGATGATGATCGTGCTCACCTTCTCGGGGTTGGTGATGCTGTACAGAATTTGTCAGCCGTTCAACCTTCTCCGTGGCGTACTGTTCATCGTTTCGACGGGCTTGTGTCTCGTCGTGCTGCTCATTAAGCCTATCGGCGACGCGTTGGTACTCGACGGCTGGAAAACGCTCGATTTCACACTCTCGCAAATGCTGATCATCATCATTGTCATACAGGCGAGCTTCCCTATTTCGGGTTTCTTAATCCGCGCGTTCGATATGATCAATATCGCGGAGGATACCCCCGAAGAAAATCGATAAATCCCCTTACGGGCAAAGTAAAAAACAAGCGTTGAAAACAACGCTTGTTTTTTCCATTTTTACGTTCGTTGCGACACGTCCCCCACCTTTTTGCTTATTATATCATTTTTTCCTTGCAAAAAAAGCAAACTCACTACGGTAAAATAACGCCCCCGATTGCATAATGCAATCGGGGGCACAAATTTTATCGTAAATCCCGTCTATCGCACATTATTTGTGCAATACCTAACAACAGCTCCATTTCATCAGGCAACAATTTTTGACTAATCTCCCCCAAAAAATCTTGCCTGCCCAAATACCGCCTAGCCCCCAATACGTCCTGCGGCGAAACGTTCAACGTATCACAAATTTGCAAAAACCGTCGCAAGCTCAACGTGGCTTTATTGTGTTCTATCATTGATAAATAACCTGCATCAATTCCTATTCTCTTCGCTAATTCCTTTTTCGTTATCCCCTTGCATTTTCGTATCCCTACGAGCACTTCCAACACCTTTTCTTCCGTCATTATATTCCCTCCTCATTTTATATTACACTACACGCAATACGTGTAAATCAAGCATAATAACACGTATTCCGTGTAAAATTAAAGAAAAAACGGAGTGTGCAATATGATTACAACACAAAACATTTCGGAAAAGTTGGCAGAGGCAATCAAGCAAAGCGGTATGAAACAAACGACGATAGCGGAAAAAATCGGCGTTCGCCAACAACAGATTTCCTGTTATATCAAAGGAATTACGTTGCCGTCGCTCGACACACTTTCCCGACTTTGCACTGCTTTGGATTTGGATGCAAACGAAATTTTGTGCGTGGAGCGCCCCAAAGAATATTAAGTCTATACTATTATTAAATTCCCCGACCGCCATTGTTGTCGGGGTTTTATTTTTGTCCTTTTATGATATCCCCTCTACTTGTTCATAATTATAATATGACCAATGACCATAAGTCAAGAAAAATATGACTATTAGTCTTAAAATTGTTATAAAAAAGGGGATTTTTATGGTCACATTAGAAAAAATTCAGAAAACCATCATTGATGCCATCCGCCAAAGTGGTATAAAACAGACCGAGCTGGGTGAAAAAATCGGGGTTAGTCAATCGACCATCGCACATTATTTACGCGGTCGGATATTGCCGTCACTCGACACGTTATCCCGTCTTTGCACCGCTCTGGATTTGGATGCAAACGAAATTTTGTGTGTAGAACGTCCCAAAGAATATTAAAATCTTGCAGTAGAGTTTACTATGAGATTGCTACGCTTGGCTGCGCCAAATAGCAATTTGAGCGCAATGACAACACACGCCACGCGTCGTCGTGCGTGAACCGCAACGCTCGCGTGGAACGTATGCCCATAAAAACAAAATGCCCCCGATTGCGTAATGCAATCGGGGGCACACTTTTTTAGTTCTTTAAGCGATTATTCGTCATCCGCAGACGTTTCGTCCACAGGTTCGTCGTTTTCATCGTCCAGAACAACCGTTTCTTCCATTTCTTCCGTTTCGTCAACGCCTTCCGCCAACTCTTCGGGGCTCAGATCCGCCGCCGTTTCTTCGGGCGCTTCCACTTCCGCCTCGTCGTCACGTTCGGTGATATCGACGGTCGCGATCGTGCTACCCTTGACGTTCATTACGCGTACGCCGCGCGTGCTTCTGCCGATACAGCTGATCGTGTCCGCGTGCATACGGATAATCGTACCGCCCATCGTGATAATCATAATATCGTCGTTGTCGGTGACGGGTTTCAGGCTAACCAGATCGCCCGTCTTTTCGTTGAACACGCCTGCCTTGATACCCTTACCGCCACGGCTCTGCAAACGGTAATCGTCGATCTTTGAACGTTTACCATAGCCCAGCGACGTCAGCGTGAACAGATCGAACGCAGGATCGATAATCAGCATATCCACGACAATGTCTTCCTTGGCGAGCGTGATCGCCTTCACGCCTTGCGTGCCGCGCCCCGTAGGACGTACGTCTGCCTCTGCAAAGCGGATACACTTACCGCCGCGCGACGCGATCAGAATTTCGTCCTCACCCGTCGTGAACCGTACCGCGATCAAGCGATCGTTTTCTTGCAATTTAATCGCAATCTTACCGTTTCTGGGGATACGCTTAAATTCGTCGGTGTGCGTTTTCTTGATCAAGCCGTTTTCGGTAGCCATCACGAGATAACCTGTGCCGTATTCGAGAACGGGCAACACCGCCTCGATCTTTTCGCCTTGGTCAAGCTGCACGATATTGACGATCGCGCGCCCACGCGCCGTTCTGTTCGCCTCGGGGATTTCGTACCCCTTGATCGAATATACTTTGCCTTTGGACGAGAAGAGCAAAATAGGATCGTGCGTACAGCAAACGAACATTTTCTCCACGTAGTCCTCGTCCTTCGGTCTGTGCGCGGTGATACCCTTGCCGCCGCGCCCCTGCGCCTTGTATTCGTCCACGGGCAGACGCTTGATATAGCCGCCGTGCGTGATCGTGATTACGATATCTTCGCGATCGATCAAATCTTCGTCGTCGATATTGCCGTAATCCACGGAAATCTCCGATTTTCTCTCGGACGGGTATTTTTCCTTGATCTCCGTAAGATCGTTTTTGATAATTTCCAAAACGCGGTATTCGTTGGCGAGAATATCTTTGAGATCGGCAATCGTCGCCTGCAACGCGGTGAGCTCGTCTTTCAGTTTTTCTACTTCGAGCGAAGTCAATCGCTGCAAACGCATTTCCAAAATCGCGTTCGCCTGCTTTTCGTCCAGCGCAAACGCCGCCGTCAAGCCGTCGATCGCCGCATATTTATCTGCCGACGCCTTGATGATGCGGATTACTTCGTCCACGTTCGCAAGCGCCAACACCAAGCCTGCGATAATGTGTGCGCGTTCTTCCGTTTTGTTCAAATCGAAACGGGTACGGCGCGTGATCACTTCCTTTTGGTGGTTGAGATAATGGTACAAAATCTCGCGCAAATTCAACGTCTTGGGTTCTGTGCCGTTTTCCACGAGCGCGAGCAAAATAATGCCGTCCGACGTCTGCAATTTCGTCTTTTTATACAGCGTATTCAAAACGACCTGTGCGTTGGCGTCTTTTTTGACTTCGATGACGATACGCATACCGTCTCTGCCCGATTCGTCGCGAATATCCGAGATCCCTTCCAGTCGTTTGTCGTTGACCATATCCGCAATCGTTTTCACGAGCTGCGCTTTGTTGACCTGATAGGGGATTTCTGTCACGACGATACGGGAACGGGTATTGCCGCCCGTGCCGTATTCTTCAATGTCGCATTTGGAGCGGATAACGATATTACCCTGCCCCGTTCTATACGCCTTTTTGATACCGCTGCGGCCCATAATAATACCCCCCGTAGGGAAATCGGGCGCAGGGATATATTCCATCAACTCGTCCACCGTAATTTCGGGATTGTCAATCATAGCAATCGTGCCATCGATAACTTCGGCGAGATTGTGGGGCGGAATATTCGTCGCCATACCTACGGCGATACCGTCCGCGCCGTTGACAAGCAAGTTAGGGTATCTTGCAGGGAGAACGATCGGTTCTTCTTCCGTCGCGTCGAAGTTGGGGATAAAATCTACCGTTTCTTTATCCAAATCTTTCAGCATTTCGGCAGCGAGCTTAGTCAGCTTCGCTTCCGTATAACGCATAGCCGCCGCGCCGTCGCCGTCGATCGAGCCAAAGTTTCCGTGACCGTAAACCAAGGGGAAATTAATGGTGAAATCCTGCGCCAAACGCACGAGCGCGTCATACACCGAGCTGTCGCCGTGGGGGTGATATTTACCCATACAGTCACCGACGATACGGGCGCACTTTCTCGTCGCCTTATCGTTATAAAGTCCCATTTCGTGCATAGAGAAAAGAATACGTCTATGCACGGGCTTCAACCCGTCGCGCACGTCGGGGATAGCACGAGATTTATTAACCGCCATCGCGTAAGCAATGAACGAACGTTTTAATTCGTCGTCCACTTCTACGTCCAGCATTTTTGTCATAGCAAGTGTTCTTCTAAATTCCTCGGTTAATTCCGGGCTTGTTTCTTTTTTAGCCATGATTCTTTTTCCTTTTTCTATATTTCTATCGAGGGTTTATGAGAGCCCCTGTCCTTAAATATCCAAATCTTTTACGAGCGCCGCGTTTTCTTCAATAAACTTACGGCGCATTTCAGGATTTTCACCCATCAGCATCGAGAACATCTGGTCCGCTTCTGCCGCGTCTTGCATCGTCACGCGGATGAGCGTACGCGTTTCAGGGTTCATCGTCGTATCCCACAGCTGTTCCTTGCTCATTTCACCCAAGCCTTTATAGCGTTGATATTCCACCTTGCCGGGGTTGTTGTTCGCGTACTCAATTTTCTCTTCTTCCGAATAGAGATAATCGTCGTGTCCCTTGAAACTCGCCTTGTACAGGGGCGGTTTCGCCGCATATACGTGCCCGTGCTCAATTAAGGGGCGCATATAACGGAACAGGAACGTGTACAGCAAAATACGGATATGCGCGCCGTCAACGTCGGCATCGGTCATCGAAATAATTCGGTCATAACGGAGTTTACTCTCGTCGAAATCGTCCAAAATACCGCACCCGAACGCCGTGATCATCGATTTAATTTCTTCGTTTTCGAGTACACGGTTCAATCTTACCTTTTCGACGTTCAAAATCTTACCGCGCAGGGGCAAGATCGCCTGAAAACGTCTGTCGCGCCCTTGTTTTGCCGTACCGCCTGCCGAGTCGCCCTCAACGATATAAATTTCACACAGCTCGCTGCGTCTATCCGAACAGTCGGCAAGTTTACCGGGCAACGTCGTCGAGCCCAGAACACCCTTTCTACGGGTTAATTCACGAGCGTTTCTCGCCGCGTCGCGCGCCTTTTGCGCCGTGATACAGCGGAGCACCAACTCTTTTGCTACGGACGGATTTTCTTCCAAGAACGTCGACATATGCTCGGTCACGCATTTATTGACGAAACCGCGGATATGGCTGTTGTTCAGCTTGTCCTTCGTCTGCGATTCAAACTGCGCGTTGATGAGCTTGACGGAAACGACCGCCGTAATGCCTTCGCGGACGTCCTCGCCCGACAGCTTATCGTTCTCTTTCAAAACGTTCAGCTTTCTGCCTGCGTCGTTGATGACCTTGGTCAACGCCATCTTCAAGCCCTCGACGTGCGTACCGCCGTCACGGGTATTGACGTTGTTGGCATAGCTGTAAATGACTTCGTTATACGATTCGTTGTACTGAATCGCCACTTCGCAAACGGTGTCGTCTTCTTGTTCTTCAAAGTACACGGGAGCGGGGAAGAGCAGCTCTTCACGGCTCTTGTTCAGCTCTTCAACGAACGAACGGATACCCCCTTCATAGCAGAACGAATCGCTTTGTTCTTGCCCGAGCCGCTTGTCTTCCAGCGAAATACGCAGCCCCTTGTTCAGGTACGCCAGCTCGCGCAGTCTGCCTTTGAGCGTATCGTAAACGAACAGAGTCGTTTCAAAAATGTCGGGATCGGGCAGGAAGGTGACTTTCGTACCCGTCAGCTCCGTCGTGCCTACGACCGCCACAGGGCGTTGCGCCACACCGCGGTTATATACCTGCTTGTAAACGTTGCCGTTTTGATACACTTCCGCTTCCAACCACTCCGAAAGGGCGTTTACCGCCTTGACGCCTACGCCGTGCAAGCCGCTCGAAACTTTATAGCCCGAATCACCGCCGAATTTACCGCCTGCGTTGACTTTCGTAAACACGACTTCCAAAGTCGAAACCCCTTCTTTGGGATGAATATCAACGGGGATACCGCGCCCGTTGTCCTGTACCGTACAGCTCCCGTCCGCATTGATGCACACTTCAATATGCGTACAATACCCAGCCAACGCCTCGTCGATGGAGTTATCTACGACCTCGTGTACGAGATGGTGCAGACCTTTTGCGTCGGTGGACGAAATATACATACCCGGACGTTTACGGATGTGCTCCAAACCGTCGAGTACCTGTATTTGCTCGGCGCCGTATTCGGCTTCTATTCTTTCCGCCATAGTTGCTTTTTGCCTCCTGCATTTTTTCACGCTTTCCCTTTTTTGCTATGCAAAAAGGGAAAAATACCGTCTTGCCCTTTCATTATAACATATTTTTTCGCAAAAGTACAGCGTTTGAACAAAAGTTTTTTCGCCTTTTGACAATTATTTTTGCTTTGCCCGTTTTGGGCGTTCTTTTCGCCCGTTGCGGCGCATTCACGCCTCCGTCGAGGGAGAATACAACCCGACGTTTTTCGCGCCGTCACGGGGCGGTTTTGCCCGTTGCGTTTTTGCGCGCAACAAAAAGGCGCGGCGGCAGAATAAAAATTTCACGTCAAATATTGACATTTCGCTTTTTTTATGGTATAGTGGATAAAAAGAGAGAAAGGGGGACGCTATGAGCTTTTACGAGTGCGAAGCGGAAGATCTGAAACGGTTTTATTTTGCCGAGCGCGGCGATTATGAAACCACGCCACATTTCCACGGTGCGGTGGAATTCCACTTTGTCGAAGAGGGGGAACAGGAGATCATCGTCGATGGACAGCGGCGTATTTTGCGGCGCGGCGACGGGTGTTTTTGCGACGGATTTTCCGTACACCAGCTCCCACCCCTAAAAGAGGGTAAGGCGTTTTGTCTGGTGTTCAGCGCGGAGTTTTTTGCGCCGTCCTTTTCCTTTTTTGGGGGCAAAAAACCACCCACGTTTTTCCGCTTTGAAAACTTTACCCTGCTGCACGAATTGTACGAGCGTTGCTCGCGTAAATACGCCAACAACGAGGCACGGTACGCCACCTTTGGGGGCGCGGTGCAGCTAATTCTGAGTGAAATTGCAGAAAGCACGCCTTTCGTTTCATATAAAACGGAACGCAAAAATTCGCTCGTTTGTTCCATTTTGCGGTATGCCGAACGGCATCTAAATCAAGACCTTTCTTTGACGGCAATCGCCAAGGAATTTGGCTATTCGCACGAACACCTTTCGCGCATTTTGCACAAGTATCTCCCCGAAACGTGGGCGTCGTACGTCAACCGTCTGCGTGCACGCCGCACCGAGGCGTTGCTCTCCAACGATCCTGATCTGCCCGTACTCTCCGCGGCGCTTGCCTGCGGCTTTGACAGCCCCAACACCTTTTACCGCGCCTATAAAAAAGAATTTGGTAAGCCGCCCCGCCGGCGTTCAAAATAATCAATTTTTGACATATTAATCACCCTTTTTGACAAGACAACCAAAAGCACGTACGATAGAATAATGGCACAAAATACATTCTTTCAAGGGGAAAGATTATGGAAAAGAAAATTTTTACCGTTGCAATTCTCGGCTTGGGCGGCAGAGGCGCAGATGCGTACGGCTGGCTCATCCACAAGGCGAAAGACCGTTTTAAGATTGTTTCGCTCTGCGATCTCAAACCCGAACGCATTGAAATGTTCAGCCAAGCGTTCGACGTGCCCAAGGAAAACTGTTTTTTAGACGACGAAGAATTTTTGCGTGAAAAGCGCGCCGATCTCTTGCTGATCGCCACGCCCGACACCGAACACGTGCGCCACGCGCTCCAAGGTTTTGCGCTCGGCTACGACCTGATGGTGGAAAAGCCGCTGACCGAACACGAGGACGAGTGCTTGCAGCTGCTCGACGCGCAGAAAAAGGCAGGCACGAAAGCGCTCGTTTGCCACGTTTTGCGGTACGCTCCTGCGTTTATGAAGATGGCGGAGCTACTCGATCAAGGCAAAATCGGTCAGCTCGTATTGATCAGCGCGCTCGAACGCGTGAGCGCGTCCCATCAGGCGCACAGCTACGTCCGCGGCAACTGGCGCAACCGCAAGGTCGCCGCACCGATGATTTTGGCGAAGTGCTGTCACGATCTCGATCTTCTGCAATTCTATGCGAAATCGAAGTGTAAAACGGTGTCGTCCGTGGGGGATCTGGCGTATTTTAAGAGCGAAAACGCGCCCGAGGGCGCGGCAAAGCGTTGTTTGGACTGCCCTCATCAGGACAGCTGCCCGTACAGCGCGAAAACGCAATATCTGACCAACTGGAAAAAAGGCGGCTGTCCCGAAGATTGCTGGCCGTATAACGTAGTCGTCAACGCGCCGATCACCGAAGAAAAGCTGTTGGCGGCGCTGCGCGACGGCGATTACGGCAGATGTGTCTATTATTCGGACAACGACGTGGTCGATCATCAGATCACGGAGCTGGTCTTTGAAAACGGCGTCAAAGCGGTGCTGACCATGACGGCGTTCACCGCGACGGGCGGCAGACGTATCCATTTCCACGGCACGCTGGGCGATATGGTCTTGGACGAAGACGCAGGCTCGATCGTGCTCCATCAATACGGAAAAGACCGTGAAATTATGCCGATTGCCGACCTGATGGAAAAAGGGTACGGACACGGCGGCGGCGACAACGGTATCGTCAACGCGCTGTACGAAATTCTGTCGGGCGACGCCACGGCGGCAACGTCTTTGGAAGCGTCCGTAGAGAGTCATTTGATGGGTATCCGCGCCGAAGAATCGCGCCTGCAAGGCGGCAAAATGCTCAACGTACATCAATAATCTTTGCTAATATAAAAACGCTCCCGACAAAGCGTGATGTTCTTAACGAAGAAATCACACTAACCGAGTAGGACGAGAAATCCCCTGCAAATTCAAACGAATTTGCAGGGGATTTACTTATATTTTGCTTAATATGACCGTTTCAAAGTCCTCTAATGCTTTTGTAATATCGTCAACCATGTCAAGAACTGTTTTTTGGTCTAATGCCGTTACTGCTTTTTTTGCAGAGCTGTGTACGATTTTCCCTCTTTGTACGCCAAAACTATCTAACTGCGATAAAAAAGAAACATCGAAATCACTATCTTCGTAACCCAAAGGATAAAAGAGCTTATGTATGTTTTCTTGTTTAATACCGTGATTTTTTGTAACTTTATCCTTGTCAATTAAAAGTTTCCATAAAAAAGCAGTACACGGAAGGCAAAACGCCTTCCGTGTACATACCGCCCCAAATTCTCCGTTAAGAACACAACGGAAATCGGGAGCGTTGTTTTATTCTCTGTGTTTATTCGGCTTGACCAGCACCGTTTTGTAGTCGGTATAAATCACAAATCCTGCCTTACTTTTGTTCGGCTTTTTCACGAATTTTCTCTTGCAATAATCGACGGGTATCTTGTCGCTCTCCCGTCCGTCCGAGTAATACGCGCAGATCTCTGCGGCGTATAACAACGTTTCATCGCGTACCGTCCCTCCACCTACGGCAATAATCACGTGTGCGGAGTGGTATTTTTGCGCGTGCAGCCAAATGTCGTCGGCGCTCGCCAAACGCAGCAATCTATCGTTTTGCAGATTGTTCCGCCCGACGTATATTTTCACACCGTCGTGCTCATATTCACGGAAAGGGATTTCCATTTCCTTTTTCTTTGCGCCCACCCGTTGCATAGGCGCACGCAATAACCCAAGCCCGATCAACTCCGTTTCGATCTCTTTGAGATCGTCCGCCGTTTCGCTCGCCGCGATTGCGGACAGTACGCTATCGACGTACGCAATCTCCCGTTTTTCCTCTTCCAGCATCGGGGTAAGCACTTCACGGGCGCGCTTGTGCTTGTTGTACAGCTTAAAATACCGTTGCGCGTTTTTGGACGGCGAAAGGGTGGTATCCAGCGTGATCGCGATCACGCCCCCGTCGTCCGCATACCAGTTGTCCAACTCCACACGCGACGCACCCCGTTCTATGCGGTATAAATTCGCGGTCAGCAGCTCGCCCTTGATACGATATTCGTCTGCTTTGTCCGATTCCTTCAATCGCTCCAAAATATCCTGCAAACGCTTGGTTTGTTTCTTTTTCAAGCCCTTCGCGGCGTTTTCCAACTTACGCTTTTTATCGGCAAAGCCTTTCGCGCTTTCGCGTCCCGTAAAAAACTCGTCCTCCGCCTTGCAAAGCGAGGGCATCGGCACACCCCCGTCCACGGGGAACGCGAAAAAGTCCTTTGCCACACCCCCTTGCATTTGCAAACACGCCACGCACGGCTCGTGCAGGCAAAAATCACCCAAAAACGTCCAAAGCGGCGTTTTCGCCGCCGAGCAAAGGCAGTTTTCAATTCCGCCGTTTTCTTCTTCCGCGCGCCTAACAATCTCGCGCGCCGTAGGCAACGCAAGCCCTGCAACGTTCTCGAACAAAAACGCCGCTAAGCTCTCCCGATCGAGCGCAACACCGCGCAGCGAAACCCAGTTTTCCAGCCGTGAACGCAACCCGTCCCCGTCCAAAACGGAAATTTTGTCCTGCGGAGCAGGATACAAATATCTCGCCCCGGCGAGCAAAACGCGGTGGGAATTGTCTTCCAGCGCCGTCGTTTTGAGCGCGCCCAAAATCACGCCGTTCTCCGACAAAACGATATTCGAATACTTGCCCATCAGCTCACAATGCAGCGTGCGCGTACTCTCGGAAAAATCGGTGGTACAATGCAGATCGATCTCGATAATGCGTTCAAATTCGTGCTGCCGCACCGCCAAAATTTCGGCGTTTTGCAGATGCTTTCTAAGCAGCATACAAAAATTCGGCGCGATCGGCGCAGGTTCTTTTTCCGTCAAGGACAAACAAACGCGCGCATTGGACGCATTTGCGCTCAAAATGAGTTTAACGGTGGCTTTTCCAGTGTATATAATAAAGGTCAACTCGTCCTTGTTGACCTGCGAAATGCGGTTAATTTTACCGCCCACCAAAAAGGCGTTGAGTTCGCCGGCTAAACGGCGGATATGAAAAGCGTCCTGCGGCATACGGCGGCACTCCTTTGTCGTTTTTTGTAAACGCGGCGCAAAAACGCGCCCCAACGCCTATAATTATACCCCAAAAAAATGAAATTGTAAATAAAAACGGCGGAAAATACGCAAAAAACGCTTTATTTTCTTTTTTAAATGTGCTAAAATATATGTCGGTGCGAAGAACGCGGCAAAATCGCGCGCAAAAACTCCGCTCCGCAAAACGCAAAAAATAAAAACATCAATCGATGCAGGAGAATTTTCAATTATGAAGTACACTAGCAAAGCGGCAGAAAAAAGCACGGTAAAATTTACCATCAAGTTTGACGCAGAAGAATGGAAAGCGGCACAGCAAAAGGCTTATCTCAAAACGAGAGCAAGATTTGCTATCAACGGTTTCCGCAAGGGCAAAGCACCCAAGAACGTAATCGAAAACGTTTACGGCAAAGGCGTATTCTACGACGAAGCGCTTAACACGATGTTCGCGGAAAGCTACCCCACCGTCGTTGCAAAAACGGCTGATAAATACACCATCGTCGGCGATCCCGACGTGACGGTGGAAAAGCTCGACGACGAAGGCGTGACGCTCGTTGCGATCGCTCCCGTAAAACCCGAAGTAAAAATTTCCAACTACAAGGGTATGAAAATCCAGAAATTTGAATATACTGTTAAGGACGAAGAAGTGGACGCGGAGATCGCTCGTGTGCAGGATCGCAACGCTCGCAAAGTGGAAGTCACGGACAGAGCGGCGCAGAACGGCGATATCGTCAACATCGACTTCGTTGGTACGGTGGACGGCGTGAAGTTTGACGGCGGCGAAGCGGAAGGCTTTGACCTTACCCTCGGTAGCGGTCAATTCATCCCTGGTTTTGAAGATCAGGTAGTGGGTATGAACGTCGGCGACAAGAAAGACGTCAACGTTACCTTCCCCGAAAACTATCAGGCGGAAGCACTCAAAGGCAAACCTGCTGTATTTGCTGTCACCTTGAACAAAATTCAGGGCAAAGAGCTCCCCGAAGTGACGGACGAATTTATCAAAGAAGCAACGGGTAGCGAAACGATCGAGGCATACAAAGCAAAGACGAGAGAACGTTTGCAGCAGCAGGCTGACCGTAGAGCGAACGACCAGACGGAAAACAGCATTTTGGATGCGATCGCTGCAAATGCAGAAGTAGAAATTCCCCAAGCGATGATCGAAAGAGAAATCGACGGTTTGGTACAGAAATTCGAATATCAGCTGATGTATCAAGGCTTGAAATTGCAGGACTATCTTGATTTCTTGAAGATCACGAACGCAGATTTCAGAAAGAACTACGCTGAACAGGCAGAAAAGAACGTTAAGAGCCAGCTGATCATCTCCCAGCTTATCAAAGACGAAAAGATCGAGGCGACGGAAGAAGAAGTGGACGCGAAAGTTGCTGAACAGGCAGCATCCGTGAACAAGACGGCGGAAGAATACAAAAAGAATATGGATCCCCGTCAGTTCGATTATATCCGCAACGACATCATCATTACCAAGCTCTTCGATATGTTGAAGGCTAACAACGAAATGTACGTGGAAGCATAACGTCCCCGTCCCTTTCAATTAAAAACAGCAAAATTTCGGGGCGACCTTACGTATAGCATAGGTCGCCCAAATACATTAAAAAAGGATAAACGAATCAACTTATGGAAAAAAACGTTTTGATCCCCTACGTAGTAGAACGCACTTCCTCTGGCGAACGCACGTACGACCTGTACTCCCGTTTGCTGGACGACCGTATCATCTTTTTGAGCGGCGAAATTAACGACGCGCTCGCAAACACGGTGGTGGCGCAGCTCATCTATTTGGAAGGCAAAGATTCCACGAAAGACATCAGCCTGTACATCAACTCCCCCGGCGGCTCTGTATCCGCAGGGATGGCGATTTACGACACGATGAACTATATCAAATGCGACGTTTCGACGATCTGTATCGGTCTGGCGGCGTCGATGGGCGCGTTCCTACTTTCGAGCGGTGCGCGCGGCAAGCGCTACGCCCTGCCCAACTCCGAGATTATGATCCATCAGCCTCTCGGCGGCGCACAAGGTCAGGCGAGCGATATCAAAATTCAGGCGGAGCATATTTTGCGCACGAAAGCAAAGCTCAACCGTATCCTGTCTGAAAACACGGGCAAGGACATCGCGACGATCGAGAGAGATACCGACCGTGACAACTATATGTCTGCGGACGAAGCGATGCGCTACGGGTTGATCGACCGCGTGTTCGTGAGAAGATAACACTCCGTTTGCGACGAAATTTTTTTGGAGCAGTATTGTATGGCGAATAAAAATCAGCATTGTTCTTTTTGCGGAAAACCCAAAGAAGAGACCCGTCGTTTGATCACGGGCCCCGACGGCGCGTGTATCTGCGACGAGTGCATAGACATTTGCAAATCGATGGTGGACGAGTGGGAAACGGACGACAAACCCACCGAAGAAGTCCCCTTAAAAAAACCTGCCGAGATCAAAGCGGAACTCGACAAGTATATCGTCGGGCAGGATAAGGCAAAACGCGTTCTGTCCGTAGCCGTGTATAATCATTACAAGCGTATCAACGCCACCGTCAAG
>JAFTSO010000001.1 GCA_017467265.1 Clostridia bacterium | reverse complement strand
TCGTTGGATACGAACTCTTCCAAGCGCATTTTGCGGATTTCTTCCGCCTTCATCGGAATCGGTCTGCCCTGCGGACCGCAGAAACCCGTCACGCCGCGCGTACTGGTCACGTAATACCAGATTTGGTTGGTATAAATCATCTTGATAAAGACGTAGCAAGGAAGCAGTTTCTTTTCCACGATCTTGCGCTTACCGTTATTTTCTTCGATCACCTGTTCCATAGGGATTTTAAAATCGAAGATATAGTCGACCAGATTGTTGTTTTCAATCAACTTTTCCAGGTTGTCCTTTACCATTTGCTCATACCCGGAATAGGTATGCAGGATATACCATTTCGGTTCTTCGTTCATTGGCATATTCCGTCCCTCCGACTTACTTCGTCAGAAGCCCTAACAGCTTCATCAAGCCCAAATCCACGCCCGTGACGATCAAAAGGAACGCCGCGACGATTACGAGCACGACGCCCGTCGTCTTCAAAACCGTGGTAAATTTAGGCCACGTCACTCTCTTGATTTCAGAGAACGTTTCCTTGAGCTTTGCTCCAACGCGCTTAAACCAGTTGGGTTTTTTATTCTTTGCCTTTGTTGCGTTTGCCATGGATTACCTCGTACGCGCAAACGGATAAGCTATGCTTACCCTGCGCAAAAATGGATTATTTAGACTCTTTGTGTTCGGTGTGCTTTCTGCAGAACGGGCAATATTTGCTCAAAACGAGTCTGTCAGGATCGTTTTTCTTGTTCTTAATCGTGTCGTAATTTCTCTGCTTGCATTCCGTACATTCAAACGTGATTTTCGCTCTAGCGGTTTTAGCTTTACCTGCCATAATCAAAAAACTCCATACAAAAAATTACACCCCTCTTGGGTGCGTGCAATTAAGTTTATCACACTTTCGAGGGGTTGTCAATCTTTTTTTGCGCTTTTTTTAATTTTTTTTACATTTTTACAAAATTATTTTTTTGCTCGTTTTTTAGCGCTTTCGCCTTCCTTATTCTTCTATTACGCGTACGCGAAAGACCTTCGCGTTCCCGGGAAGTGAAAAAACAAACTCGTTATTCCCTTCCGTTGCTACCAAACCTACCAGATTTTCTCGCGCAAGTTCGCAGAGTGTTTTCGCAAAATCTGCCGCCGTCGCCGTTTTGTCCTGCCATACTTCTTTCGCCATCATATCTTTTCTCCTTGTGTTTTTTTTATCGCGCGCACAATAATTTATATTGTACGTATAGTATAACAAAAGGTGGGGCGTTTTTCAACATTTTATTAGCAAAATCGACTGTCTATTTTTGTCCGTTTTACACTACTTTTGTCGAATTGTGTCGAACGGAGTTTTTTGGGGTAAATTTTACGCGCTTTTTCGCAAAACTTCGTCTAATTTCTTATAAGCCGTATTCTTCCGCCAGCTTTTTGAAGAGCGGCAACGCCTTTTCGATGCGCTCTGTCTGTACGCAATACGCGATACGTACCCAGCCTTTATAGCCAAAATCCGCACCGTTGACCAGCAGCAATTCGTATTTTTTCGCGCGCTCGCAGAACGCCGCCGCATCCTCTTCCGCCGCCTTTACGAACAGATAAAACGCGCCGTCGGGATACACGCAGGTAAAGCCACAATCAGTCAAGCCGTTGTACAAAAGATCACGATTGCGCTTGTACACGCTTAAATCTGCCGTCATGCCGTCGCACTCCGCCGCCACGCGTTGGAAGAGCGCTGGCGCGCACACAAAGCCAAGGATACGCCCTGCGCCGCATACCGCCGCGTACAGCGCCTTTGCGTCCGTCGCTTTGGGGTTCACCGCGATATACCCCACGCGTTCGCCCGGCATCGACAACGATTTCGAGTACGAATAACAGATGATCGAATTGTCGTAATATTTCATCACACAAGGCACAACGGTTTCCTTATCGTACACCAGTTCGCGGTACGGTTCGTCCGAAATCAGATAGATTGGCGCGCCAAACTGCACAGAATATTTTTGCAAAATTTCGGCAAGACGGGCAATCGTCGCACCGTCGTACACCACCCCCGACGGATTGTTGGGGGAGTTGATCAGCACCCCCTTGACGTGGGGATTCATCGCCTTTTCCAAAGCGTTAAAATCGGGCAGCATCGTCTTTTCGTCGGACGGCAGAACGGTGAGCTTTGCCCCCGAACCAACCACGAACACCGCGTATTCGGGGAAATAGGGCGCGAACACGATAAATTCGTCCCCTGCATTGGCTAACGCGTGGAAGGTGATCGTCAAAGACGCCGCCGCGCCACAGGTCATATACAGATCGTCACCCGACAGCGCAACGCCAAAACGCGCCGTGAATTTCTCCGCAATCGTATCGCGCACCGTCTTGTCCCCTTGTGCGGACGTATAACCGTGGAGCGCCACGGACGGCGTTTCGCTTACGATACGGCAAATACTCTCGTTCACCGCGTCGGGCGCAGGTACGGACGGATTACCGATTGAAAAATCGAAGACGTTTTCCGCGCCGATCTCCGCGCTACGTTTTTTTGCGTATTCAAAAATCTCGCGGATTGTCGAACGCTTGCTACCCAGCTGATATGCCTTTTGATTGTACATAAAGGGTTCTCCTTAAAAGTGATTTGAAAGGCTATGCCTTTCGTGATTTGAACGCGGAGCGTTCGTGAATTGAAAACCTATGGTTTTCGTGATTTGACGGCTACGCCGTCGTTATTGTAATCTTACCACAATGCAACTACGTTGCAATTTATTGTTTTTCCTTTTTCTTCTTAATCAGGCGCACGGTCGTGTCGCCCAAAATCACGCAGCCCAGCGCGCCCAAGCCCAAAAAGCTGGTCGCTTTGCCCACCGCAAGGTGGGGCGTTTCGTAGCGGAGCTCTATGCGCTGCGTGTTCGCGCTGCCCGTGATCCGCAATGCCATAAACGCCGTGTCCGCCTGCAAAATCTCCGTTTCTACTCCGTCCACGTACGCCGTCCACCCTTCCGAGTACGGCAACGTCAACACCAAATACCCGTCCGTCGCGCTCGTCAGCGTGCCCGTCAGCCCCTTGTCTTGCAGCTGCACGTTCTCCAAATGCGCCGCCGTTTGCAACCTATTGAGCGAAGTCTGCCTATCTGCCACGGGCGCGGCGTATAACGATACTTCGTCAAAATCCACGCGTTTCGCGCCTTCGGAGATCCACATCGAAAATTCCAACGTTTTCGTGCCGCTCTCCACCACGCCGAAATTCATATAGAAATCGCGCTGATCGCTGTACATCAAATTGCCCTTGGGTACGTAGTTGTATTCCTTTTGCACGCCGTTGCAGCTAATCTCGATGAGCGTATTATTTTTGGGCACTTCCTTTACGCCCTTGACGGCAAAATACACTTCCTTGCCTTGCAGAGGGGTAGCATCCACAATCACCGTCGTTTTTTCTTTTTGCACGGCCTTGATCGCAGCCCCGTTCTCGTTCGTGAGCGCGATTGTTTCCAGCGTGGACGTGTATTGTCCGTCCACCGTTCCATCCAGCACCACGCCGTCCAGCAGCATATATTGCCGTTCCAAAACGGGCAAAGCCAAATATTGCTCGCGCGAGTACGCTCTGTCCGTCATAAACCCAAACGGCAGGTAATTGTCGTTTTCGTACAGATACTCGTACCCGTCCACTTTGCTAAATCCGTAGGGCTGCGTCAGCACGTCGTAGCTGTATTTTACGGAGAGCAGCGTTTGCAGGGCGTACCGCCCGTCCAAACCGCCCATACCCAAATTTTGCGCGGGGTTATACACGCCGTTTTCACGCAAAAATGCATACACGCCACTATCCGCGATCGTGTTGTACAACGTCGTACCGTAGTACCCGTTGTTCATACCGCGCGTACCGAAATTATCGTACCATACCCCCGTCGCCATCGCGTCGCCGCGGAAAAATTCGTCCTTGCTCTGCTCCGCAATAAACCCTTCTTCCTTGGAGAACAGCGCGGCATAGCGTTCCTTGCCGTCGTGCTGGGACGAATAGATTGTGTAATAGGCAAAGCAGTACCCGATCGTCAGCGCAAAGCCGAGCAAAAACAGCACCGTCGGCTGATAGATTTTCTTGAAAATTTTCGGCACGCCGTTCTTTTTGATCAATCGCAGAACGAAATACGCTCCGTACCCTACGCCCACAGCTATCGCCGCCGCCAGCAGGTACGTCCACCACGCCTGCAAACCCACCGCCGTCAATACCGCAGGCAAAACGCTCGCCAACAGCACCGCCGCGTATATCACGAAAAAGGCGTTGATTTTTTTAATCGAGCCGTCGTCGTACGCCCCCTCTTCACCATCTATCGATTGCAACGCAATCATTACGTACACAAAGAAATTCAGCCCGTACGACCAGCGGTTGTTGCTGTAATTGAAAATATTCATCGCATAGCCGAACACGGGCAGCACGTATCCCACCGTCAGTACGATGACGAAAATGCCGTGCAAGCGCGTGCGTTTATCCTTTTTGAACAGCGCGTACAGCACCAGCACCGCGTTCGCCAAATTGACAGACACCACGCTGTAATTTTTACCCGTCATCGGCACGAACAGCGATGCTCCCTGCGATAAGAACGTCTGGAAATTAAAAAATTCCAGTCCCTTCGAGCCGCTCCGCGCCGCGTGCAAATACCCGTACAAATTCGGCAACAGCACCACGCCTGCGAGCACGACGGCAAGCAGATAATACGCGCCGATAGGCACGAGCTTTGCAAAGAACCCCTTTACGCTCTTTTCCTCGCCCTTCACCGCGCAATCGTGGAAATAATACGCAATCGCGTACGCCACGACAAACACGCTCAACGAAAAGAATACGTAAAAATTAGACGTCAGACACAGGAAGAGCGCCGTGATGAACAGGTACGGGCGTTCTTTTTTGAACAGTTTGTCAATGCCCATAATCGCCAGCGGCAGATAGATAGGTCCTACCGCCAAATTGTAATGGCGCACGAACGTGAACGCCACGAACCCCGACAGCATATACGCCGTCGCTAGTATGATCGCACGGGAATTTTTCACCCCTTTGTAGCGCAAGTACGCAAACATCGTCAGCGCGCAAGCGAGCTGTTTGAGCGCCATCGTAATCGTGTAATTCGTCATCGCACCAAAGGGAAGCGTGAACAAAATCACGTTGAACGGATCGAAGAGCGAATAGAAAGAAAAGGACGTGAGATAGTCAGCGCCCAGCCCCACGGAAAAATCGTAATCGCCGATCGCTTTCAGCCAGCCCACTTCTTTTATATGCGCAAAGAACGTGATGAACTGCGTCGCACCGTCGCCGCTCATCCCCGTCCAAACGGTGTACGTGCTGCGGAACACAAACGGCAACAACACGAACAGCAGGCTGACCGCCGCTATCACCGCCGCCCACAGCCAAGCCTTCGCCGCGTTCATACCGTCCAGCTTTGCCGTCCAGCCCTTTATTTTCTCAAAAAAATTCTTTTTTTCGTTGCTTTCCTGTCTTTCCACCGACATTGTTTTACTCCGTCCCCGTAGGGGTTATCGTTTTCCACTTTTTAGTATAGCATGCTTTGCCCCGTTTGTCAACCGTATGCGCGCGAAAAGGAAAAACGCCCCTTGTTTCTTACAAGGGGCGCTCGCAAATCGTCGTTATTTTGTCCTATCAAAAGGTGAACGTAAAGACGTTCTTGCCCGATTTTGCAATCTCGTATTTGTCGTCGAGCGCAGGGCCGCAGGAGTGCGAACCCACGCCGCGCATACCCAGATCGACGCAGACATTGACAAAATCGTTGTGCGGCAGCTCGAAATTGTGTTTCGTCGCGATGAGCTGCGCCGTCGTATAGGGGTTGACGGAGAAAGAAAATTCGCAATCCGCCGTCAGCGCAAACAGCCCGTCCATACGCAGGTATTTGCTCGCAAAATGACTGCCGCTCTCCTGCGGACGGATATAGTTGTAATCGTAATTTTTGGCGGCGGTGCTTTCAAAATAGCCGTATTCGCACGCCGCGTGTTTGTCGCAGTAGCTCTCCCCCCTGCCATAGCCGATAAAGGCAAAATTTTGATAGCACTTATCGACGGCAAATTCCAGCCCGAAACGGGGTAAACGCTGCACGTAGTCGGGGATACGGTACTCCGTTTCCACGATCAGCGCACCTTTTTGCACGAGATATTTGACAGAAAATTCCGCGATCGGCATACGGCAATTCGCCGCGATTGCACCCGTGAACGCATACCCGTTGTCCAGCTTTTCACAGGTATAGACGCACGGCTTACACTCATCCAAGCGGTATTCCGTATTCCATTTTTGGAGCAACAGTCGATCGTTGTCCGTATAGCGGTTGACGTTGAACGTCAGCGGCGATTTTAATACTTCCACTCCGTTCACGGTCAGCGAAGTGAGCGCACCCGTGTATTCGTCCACGGCGATTTTGAGTTCTGCGCCGCTGTTTTGAATAGGCGGCAGGGCGATCTCTTTGCGTGTAGGGGCAAGTTTGCCGCCGTACACTGCTTTCATTTCCAAAGCGGCAGATTTCACCTTTCTATCCGGCGTCATCAAGCCGTCGCAACAGAAATTTCCGTCGTGTTCCCTTTCGCCAAAATCTCCGCCGTACAAAAATCCCTTTTTCGTGCGAACGCCGTGGTCTGCCCACTCCCAAACGAACGCGCCAAAGCATTGTTCGTTGGCGTTGATCAGCCGCCAGTATTCAGCAATATCTCCACAGCTATTCCCCATCGCGTGCGTGTATTCGCACAACACGAACGGCCGCGTTTCCTTGGGATTGTTCAGGACGTCTTTTTCAATCTTTTCCACGCTCGGATACATCATACTGACCATATCCACCAACGGCGTATAATAATATTTTTTATTCGCCTCTTGCAGCCCTTCGTAGTGTACGGGGCGGGACGTGTCGCGTTTACGGATATATTTCGCGCCCTTAAAAAAGGCTTTGCCGAACGAGCTTTCGTTGCCGAGCGACCAGATGATAACGCAAGGGCGGTTTTTATCCCGTTCGACGAGCGCCGTATGTCGATCGAAAATCCCGTCCGCAAAGATCTCGTTTTCGGCGTATTCCGACCAAAGCTTATGGTCGTACCCCCCGTCACGGGTTGCCGCGCCGTGCATTTCGAGATCTGCCTCGTCCATTACGAACATACCCATTTTGTCACAAAGCTGATAAAATTCGGGCATATTCGGATAGTGCGACGTACGCACCGCATTGACGTTCAGCTCCTTCATCAGCCGCAAATCCTGCACAAGGTTGGAAAGGCTGACCGTCGCACCCGTATCGGGGTGGAAATCGTGACGGTTCACCCCTTTCAGCTTGATGTGTTCGCCGTTGATTTTGAACACCTTGCCATCGATGGAAACGGAACGGAAACCCACCTTTTCCACGATCTTCTCCCCTTCGGCAAACAGCGTCAGAGTGTATAAGCTCGGCGTTTCCGCCGTCCATTTTTTGGGATTTTTTACCGTAAATTCGACACGTCCCCCTTCCTTTACGAACGCCGTTTCGCGCAGGAACTCCAAGCGAATCCCCACCGCGCTCTCGTTGACAAAGGTCAGCACGCCGTATTCGCCTGCAAACGCCGTTTGAATACGGTAATCGCGGATATGCTTTTCGGGGCGTTTCAAAAGGTACACACTGCGGAAAATCCCCGAAAAACGGTATTTGTCTTGACACTCTAAATAGGTGGAGATACTCCATTTCAGCACGAACACGTCCACGCGATTTTCGCCGTCCACCACCAAATCGGTGACGTCAAATTCGCTGGTCGCGTGCGAAATCTGCGAATACCCCTTATACGTGCCGTTGATATACAGATAAAAGGCGTTGTCCACCCCTTCAAAATTCAGATAATATTTCTCGCCTGCCTTTTTATCGAGCGAGAACGTGCGGCGATAATGCCAGCAGGGATTATCGCGCGTGACGTGGGGCAACAGCACGGGGAAAGGATATTGCACGTTGAGATACTGCGTCTGGTCGTAGCCGTGCATTTGCACGCACGAAGGCACGGGAATCGTGTTTTCCAGCCCTTCGTTCACGCCCCCTTCGCGCACAGAACGGAGTGCCTTGATCTGCCAAACGCCGTCGAGCGACACAAATCGGCTGCTCGATCTTCTGTCCGTAATTCCGTACACCGTCTTGATTTTGTCCGTTTCCGCAAACGGAATATAATAACTTCTGTGCGGCTCTACGCCGACCCTTGCAAAGCTCTCGTATTCGTACATTATTTTCTCTCCATATTTTGCAATTTTTTGTTTGCTTTTTCTACTTTCAGCGCGGTCAACAGCAACGTGATCAATCCGCACAAAATCATCGGCAACCATAAATACAGTACGTTCAGCATCGTCGCGCAGGAGGCACTTTGTACCAACGCATTTTCCACGTAGCCTGCCGCATCAAGCAGCCAACCGCAAATTGCCGTACCGATTGCACCGCCCACTTTCAGCCCCAACGACGAGCAAGAGAACATCATCCCGTCGATGCATTTTCCTGTTTTTCTCGTCGTATATTCCGAACAAGATGCAATCAACGCATTCAAATCCCCTTGCAAAGGGCTAATCCCAAACGCCGCCACCGCGGTAAAAGCGAGCATCAACGGCACGTTGCCCATATACCCTGCCACGACCACCAGTCCACGAAAGAGCGTCGCTAACAGATAGCCACCGATATTGATTGCATACATCCCTTTCCATTTTTGTATCAAAATCGGGGAAACGATCAACCCGATTACTAACGGAATATTGATTGCCAATGAAAACGTACCAAACATATCTTCGTTGCCAAGAATATATTTCGCATAATATACACCCATACCGATCATCGACGTATATATCTGCGTCAGAATATACGTTCCGCAAATCATTAGATAATATTTGTTGGAAAGGAGTAATTTCAGCGATTGCAAAAAGCTCGTTTTTTCCTGCGCTTGCTCATTTTCTTCCTCTTCGCTACCTTCGCGTAATTCTTTTACGGACAAACAGGAAATTGTATTTACTAACAGCCCAATCAGCGCCAGTACAATAGTGACGGTTCGCCAACCCGTTGTACCACCGCCGCACCAACCTACGGCTTTGAGCGTAATATACTGGATCACCATACTCGTTGCGAACGCAAAAATAAACCGAAATGAACCAAGCTGTACCCGTTCGTTGGTATTTTTGGTGATCAACGCTGTCAAAGAGGCATAGGCGATATTATTCGCCGTAAAAAACACCGCGTTTAAGAGCGTGTACGTAATGAAAAAATATACGTATTGTGCCGTTATTCCCCAGGACGTCGGCACGCAAAACGTAGCCACCAACGTCACCGCACACCCGATATACGCCCACAGCATCCAAGGACGGGCTTTGCCCATCTTTGTCCGTGTTCTATCGATCAATCGACCGAAGAAAAAATCCGAAATCCCATCGAATATCTTCGATACCGCCATCAGCGTACCCACTACGCCCATACTCAACCCGATCGAATCGGTAAGATAAAACATCAAAAACGAAGACAACAACGCATACACAACGTTTCCTGCCACGTCCCCCGAGCCGTATCCGATTTTATGATACCACTTCAAATATTTCTTATCGTCCATCTTTTCCCCTCTTTTTTATTTTTTTGCTGCGCGCCGCTTATTCTTGTTTTCATTATAGCGCGTCACAAACAAAAAAGCAATAAAGAGAATTTATGAAAATATGCACAAAATGATACTCAATACTTGATTTTTTCGTAAAATACATATATAATAAGATATAGATTATAAAAGGAGCGAATTTTCGTGTACACCAACGTTGCCTATCTTTACAACTCTGTTTCCGTCGTCAAAGACCTCACTGTGCCCTTTCTCGTCACGAGCTGCGGCTATTACCGAGTAAACGATGGACCTACCATTAAAACCAACCGTCCAAAGGGCAGACGGGATTATCAGTTGCTGTACATAGCAGAGGGCAAGGCGAGTTTTTTCTTTAACGGCATCGAACAAATCGTATCAAAAGGACATATGATTTTATTCCGCCCTTACGAGCCGCAATCGTATTTCTATTATCCAAAGGATCAATGCGAAGTTTTTTGGGTTCATTTTACGGGAAACGAAGTAGATAAAGTACTATCTGCGTGTGCGTTCCCAACAGATAAAAACTTTTTTTATTCGGGCATCTCCGCCGATTATCAATGGTTATTCTCGCAGATGATTCAAGAAATGCAACTGCGCCGCGCAAATTATAAATCGCTGTTAACTATGCTTTTGCAACACGTTTTTCTCCTTGCCGACCGCTCATTAAGGGAAGGCGAGCGTGGTGGCGCGGACGCGCTCAACGACATCAAACGCGCTACGCGTTATTTTAATGAGCACTACAATACACCTATCAACATCGAAGAATACGCAGAGTCTTTGCATATGAGTCCGTGCTGGTTTATCCGCCGCTTTAAGCAAGTGGTAAAAGTGACCCCTATGCAATATATCCTATCCCTACGCATGGCGAACGCCAAAACTTTGCTCGAAACGAAAGATTATAACGTGACGGAGACCGCCAACGCAGTCGGCTATGAAAACGCACTGTATTTTAGTCGGCTCTTTTCCAAACACGTAGGAATGTCCCCATCAGAATACAAAAAACTGCACGCAGAACCGTAAAACTTTCCGACGAAATCATCGTCTGCATATCTTGACAACGGCGGCGTTTTGGTGCTATAATACCAACAGAAAAAATAGGAGCAACGGAGATGTTAAAAACGTTTGACGAACAGGATTTTGACAGGCTGTACGCCTTTATGTCCCCCATCTGGCACGAAGTTTACGGGGAGATCTTGCCACGCGAACAGATCGATTTTTTGCTCGATAAGTATTTCTCAAAAACCGCGCTCAACGCGTACCGTGCACGGGGGTATGAATATTTTCACGTCGATACTGTCGGCGTGTTGGTGATAGAAGAACGCGAAAACGAAGTGTATCTAGACAAACTGTATCTTCTCCCCACCGCGCGCGGCAAAGGGTATTCCCAGCAGGTATTCACCGAACTGCTCCGCCGCAAAAAAGATATTCTTTTGAACGTGAACCAAGCCAACGAGCGCGCTGTGCGCTGCTATCAAAAAAACGGCTTTGTCATCGACGAAACGGTGGAGATCGCTCTGGGCAACGGTATGATCAACCGCGATTACGTAATGCGGAAAAAGGCGGAATAACCCCGCTTTTTTTACTTGTCCCCGATTGCACTTTACTTTTGCCTATGCAAAAAGAACGCCCCTTAACGGGACGTTCTCTTTTTATGCGTTTTTTGATCAATCGTAGGTAGGCGTCCAAGCCACTTCTTCATAGATCTTATCCAGCGCGGTCTTCTTGCCACCGCAGCCAGCCTTGACCTCTTCGGAGTGCGGCAATCCCATCGTCAGAACGAGCTGCACGTCTTCGGTAGCCATATCCATTTCGTAATATCTCTGCAAAGTATAATCGATGAGCACGGCCTCTTTTTCCTTCTTAGGCGCGTAAACCTTGAAACGAGCGGTTTCGGCTTTCTTGAAATACAATTTCGACGTTTGTTCGTCTGCGCCGACTTTATCCACGTTGAACACTACTTTGCGGACGTTGCGACCGTTTTTGTCCATCTTGTAGATGGAGAGCGCCGTATTGTCGCCGTCCACTTTTTCGTTGCGCGTATAGTACAGGCATTTGTCCATCGGATATACCTTATCGATATTCTTCGCGATGCTGATATTGTTCTTGCCGTCGATACGAACGGAACGGAGCGTGTCGTTGTAATCGATATAATAGATCAAATTGCCGTAGAACCCGATGAACTTTTTGAGCTGCGAGCAGAGTACCACACGTTTCTTGCCGTCTGCGCTCACCTTGACCAAGAGCGAATTCCAGCCCTTGCCCTTACGTACGTACAGCCAACCGCCGATGTCGCAGATGATCTCTTCGACGTTCTGCATAATTTCTTCGCGGCTGTCGCCGTCAAAGCTGTTGCGAACGAGCGGACAGTATTCGTCGTTGCCGACGAGATAATACACTTTGCCGTCGATGACGTCGAAATATTGATATACGTTCGATTCCACCACTTTGCTTTCGCCCGTCGCCATATCGAATACGAGAATATCCTTGTTATATTTGTTGGGTTTATGCAACGCATACACGATCTTGTCTTTGTAAACGGTGCAGATTTCGCAGTTTTCGTCCAGAACAGACTTCGTTTCACCCGTTGCAAGGTTGCAGACCATAAACTTCGTCTTGATCTCTACCACGGGTTCTTTTTTCTTCGAGCCGCAGCCCTTTGCCTGTACGGGGATCGATTTTTCCGCGAAGATGTAGAACAGACGACTGGTGAGATTGAGCACCTTTCTGCCTTCCTTCGTCATCGCAGGGAATACTACCTTTTGCATTGCGGGGATCGTCTTCTTCGCGATTTCGTTCACCATATCGACAACGAGTACGCTCTCGGGATTCAGCTCGATATCCGCCGTCTCTACCAGCTGCGGTTTCTTTCCTTTACCTTCCACCGTCTTCATTTCTTTTACAGAACGTTTTCTCACCATAAACGCTTTGCCGTTGTTCACCAGCGCGCACTCATAGTTGATATAATCCGCCGTCTTACCAGCGTCGATCACCTTTTCGGTGTTCGTATATACGTCGTAGCTGTAAATGCCCTGATTGAGCTTGAAATAATACATTTTGCCGCCGTAGCAGGTGATCATCTGCGCGATACCCGTCACGATAGGGCTCTTCGCAGGTTCGCCGGCCACCACTTCGTACAGTGCCCAAGCCTTAGGAGCTGCCGCCTGCTGTTGCTGCTGCGCCTCTTCGTTCTTCTTGCCTTTCTTGCCCAAATCTTTCACGTTCAACGTCGCCACGTACGATTCGTTCTTGAACACGAAATATTTGCCGAAGAAACGGTAGAGTTCTTTTTCAAAGTTATAATACTGGTTGATGGTGTTGATATATTTTACGCTCTCGCCGTAGCCGCGCACTCTTTCAAAGAGCACCAGCGCACCGCTCTTGTCGGGATTTTCGCTGTTGTACATCGACAAAGCCTCTGCGTACGCGCTCTTCGCGTCAATACCCTGCGCCGCCAGCTCTCTGCTCTTTTCGGTATTGAGCGCAGCCTGCGCCGCCAAATATGCAGGCATTTCGCTGATGTCCGCAACAACCTGCACGTCTCTTTCGTACAGCGCTTTCAATTCTTCGATATCCGCCTTGATCTCGGTGAGTTTCGCCTTTTCCAGCTTTAATTTTTCCGCATACTTAATCGCCGTATCGAGATGTTTGAAGATGTTTTCTTTCTCTTCCGTCAATTTTTTGCAGATATTTACGTACAGATCGTACGATTCGTAAGCCTCGGTCAAATCGTCGGGGTTGTACGCCGCGCCGATCTTCTCCGCGATCACGCCCAAGCCTTCGATCTTCTTGCGCACAGGCACGGCAAGTCCTTTATAATCGAGATACCAGGACGCCGCCACCGCTCCGTTTTTCATTTTATTGTTTGCGATTACGCCCGAAATTTCGGGAATATCGATCTCTACGTCCGTCTGATACTCTCCCCAAGCGTACGTATCGAAGAAGTTTTCGATGAATACCACACCCGAATCGGGATTGTCGAAACCCATCATCATCGGCGCTACGCTAACCGTTCCCCCTACGCTCGCGCTTACGGTGGATTTGTTCGATGCAAAATCCGCCACGTTGATTAGACTGTCACACGCATAGCACATCACTGTCTGCTCGTTGTCTTCGTAAATGAGTTTGCTGCCGCAATTTGGACAAAGCCCTGACAATTTACTCATTTTTTCCCATCCTCCTGTTTTATTTTCTTTATTTTTTATGCAATATTTACGACGGATTAAGGATAATCGACCCCACCGTTTGGCGGTTTACACCGCTTAATCCGCTTAATACCTTTGATAATTCCGTACACCAAACCGAATTTTTTAATTGCCAAAATCATATACGTCGAGCACGTCGGCTCAAAACGGCATCTGCCCCGTACTTCCATCGGTGCCCACGCCTTGTAGGCGAGTACCGTGCCGATCGCTGCACGCCTGATCAAGAAGTACGATCCCACACCTGCCACGACAAAAAATATCCACGACGGGAACGGGAACACCTTGATCGCAAGGAGCGTACCCCCCACCCATATCGCGATGAGCGCGAGTAAAGGAATAAATAAATACGTCCATAGATCTACGATACGGATCTCTCGGATTTGCCCTTTCATTTCAGCATCAAACAGCGGCTGTTTCTGCGCTCCAACGCCTTTTGCGCCTTTTCAACGAGTGCGAACGCCTCGCTCTCGTGCTCGCCGCCCACTTTGTCCGCGATCTCTGCCACCGTCGCCGACAGCTCTGCCTCGATCCCTGCCAAGGACGCGTGGCTCATCGGATCGCTAAAACGCACGTCATCGGCGAGTTTTGTCAATTTTGCTCTCAATTCTTCGCTGTTCGCTTTCGCGATACAATCGTCCACGTCCGCTTTCAAAAAGCGGATATACATCACTTTTTCACGCGTGTGCGTTTCTCTGGCACGGATATACTCCGCTCCGCGAAGGAAAAACATCGCGGATACGATATACGCCGTCGTGATCAACAGCTCTATAATGAGCGGCAGCAACATCTTTTTCCAAGGCAGGTACACAAACACCAGCCCTGCCGCCAAATACGCCGCCGTAAAAATCGCGCACAGGTAATAGACGACCGTCATACTCACCAGATCGCCTGCGCTCTTGCGCGTGCCCCAAAGGTGCAACGCGATCGCTGCCAACAGCGCAACGGGAGTCATAAAAGACCAGACCAACCAAAATACGCCCGTGTCCGTACGTCCATCGGGTACGGTCAAAAACAAAATCACGTTCGCCACTGCACACACGAGTACGATCGCTATCAATACCAAATACCGATTGATTTTCTTCATAGTCCTTTCTCCTCTCCCGTTTACGCATTCAATTTTGTGCCGCAATTCATACAGAATTTACTGCCTGCCTCGCAACGCGTACCACACTCGGGACAGAATTTTGCCTGCGGCTGCGGCTGCCCACAGTTCGAACAGAATTTCGCGCCTGTCGCCACGGGTGCGCCGCACGAGGGGCATACCTTTTCCGCGTTGGGAGCGCTTGCGTTCGGAGCGACTGCGTTCGGCGTGGGAACGGGGGCGCTCGGTTGCATAATCCCTGCATACATATTCCCCATTTCTTTACCAACGCCTGCGCCCATACCCAAGCCAACGCCCATATTGATAAAGCTGCCGCCTGCGCCGCCTTCGTTCTTCGCCGCGCCTTCCATCACGTCGAAACGGCGTTCTTCCTGATACGTATATCCTTCCGTAGCACGAGCGTATGCACGCGTTTCGCTCTCTCTGCGTTCACGGTACATATCCGCCTCGGTGTTCATCATCGTCTTTTTCAGGGCTTTGAGTTCGTCGAGATCCCCGTCGCTGGGCAAAATCGCAGACAGCGTGAAATGCGTCGTTTCGATCCCCAAATCGGCTATCGCCGCGTTGAGCTTTTGCCCGATCGTTGCGGAGAGCTCGGTGAGCTTGGTCGCCACTTCCAAAATGCTAATCTTCTTTTCGACGATCGCGACGGCGATGCTTTCCTTGATCGCTGCCATCATCATACCTTTGATCGCGCGACGTACCCCGTCCACCGTGTATTCTTTAAGCTGTCCTACAACGTTGACCAAGAACCTGCGCGAATCTTTTACGCGTACCCCCGTCTGCCCGTTGGCGCGCACGCTGACCAGCATCGGGTATTTCGGGTCTTCCAGCTGCACAGGTGAATCCGTACCCCAGATAATATCCAAAACGTTGACTTTGTTGACGAAATACACGTCACAAGGGAGCGGCGTTTTGCCGCCGAACAAATGGCTGAAAAACCGTTTGAGCACGGGCACGTTCTCGGACGAAAGAGTGTGACGCCCCGGCCCGAATAAATCGAGCGCCTGCCCGTTTTTATAGAAAATCGCCTCTTGCGATTCATAGACAATTAGCTGTGATTTTGCATTGAAATCTTCAATATGACTGCGTACGACCAACTGATCGTTCTTCATTTCTTGTTCTATGAGTTGTAAAAGGGACATACCATCCTCCGTTCGCCGTTTGCGGTAAAAAAGCGGATATTTTTCCTTTCTCTACCTAATAAATGATAATTTTGTTTATTTTATCACATTTTTCCTATACTGTCAAGGGGACTTTGTAAATTTCTGTCCTAAAAAGTGCAACTTTTTTCACCTTTTTTCCCCATTTTGTCTACATTTTTTCGCCCACGCATTGACAACGCTCTCCTGTGTATGTTAAAATAACTTCATAGAAATTTTTAAGGAGGTCTTCCTATGCACAATTACGGTTTTTTCAACAAAACACTCGGCGGCTATACCCTTACGGAGTTGCCCAAGGTTGGCTCGTATGAGTACATATATAAAAACGACGAAATTTTGATAAAGGTCGATCAATTCGGCTTGCAAACGGCTCAAATCCGTCCCCCCGTCGGCGAGGCGCTCTTCAAGCGCGAAAAACGGGAAATCGGATCGCCTGCAAGGGTGTATTTTGAATACGGTACGGGGGTTTTACACTCCTTCGACGTATTCCGCGCCGATTGCTTACAAATCGATTTCACGCCCGAAAAAGCAACGTATGTCCTGCACTTTGGCGCACTCACCGTGACCACGGAGCTTTTCGTTGCCGCAAAAGGTATGCGCTTTGTGCTGAAAACTACGTTCACGAACGAGAGTGATGAAAAATTGCAGATCAAGATCTTGCCCTGCGTTTATCCTTACGTCAACGCCCTTTTAATGGCACCTTGGGACAAGCCCGAGTGGTACACGAGAACGGAATACGCAGACGGTAAAACGCCGCTGTTTAAGACTACCCGTTATAGCGTGAGCGGTAAAAAGGAAGAGCGCAGATATTTCACCTGTTTGTCCGATACCCCCTTTGACGGGTTCGAATTAAGCAGCGAACGACTGATTGCAGCAACGGACAATTTTGCCCGTATCCCCGATGCGTTCAGCGGCGAAACGGAACAGGTGCTGTATGCCTTTGAACAATGCTTTGCGGCTCTCACTACCCTGTCCCTTAAACGTGGCGCTTCGCAATCGATCACCCTTGCCTTTGCCTGCACGGAAAAAGAAGACGAGGTGGCAGACTCGATCGCGCACAGCCGTACGTATTTTGATGGCGACGCGGTGGAACGGGAGCTTTGCGCGCTCCGCGAGAAATATTCTTCGTTGTTTTCGCGCCGCACGATTGAAACGGAAGACGAAGATTTTAACCGTTTCGTGAACGGATTTTTGCCGTTGGAGTTGGACTGGGTTTCCGCACTCGATCGCGGCTGGCCGACAGGTATGCGTGGGGTACGCGACGCGTCGAACGACTTTCAGGGCTTTTTTGCGTACGACGCCGCGTTGTGTCGCAGCGTGATCGCCAATATCTTCTCTAAACAGCGCAGCGACGGCTGGTATCCGCGCCAAGTCCCCTTTGGCGACAGCGATAAATTTGATTTACGTCATTTCGTCGATTCGGCTTGCTTTTTCACCGAGTTTGTGTACGATTACCTTGCGTTCACCGACGATGATACGGTCTTGGACGAAAAATTCCCCTATTACGACACGCCCGACAAAACGGATAGCGGTCTGGCACACCTGATTTCAGGTATGGAATACCTGATGCACCCCGACCACATCGGCGAACACGGGCTCGTCAAAATGCAAGGCGGCGACTGGCTGGACTGTTTGAGCGCCGCAGGTATCAAGGGCAGGGGCGAAACGGTGATGGTGTCCTGTCAGCTCGTTATGTGCCTTGGATATTTGACGGAAATCCTCGCAAAACGCGGCGTTCACGAGGACAAATATCTCCGCTTTGCAGACGATCTGAAGAAGACGATCAACGCGTGCAGCTATAACAACGAAGGATTTTACAACGGCGTATTCACGGACGAGGGCGAGTGGATTTTCTCCACAAAAGATCCCGACGGCGAGCGCCGCGTATATGCCCCCACGAACGCGTATGCAATCATTTCGGGCGTAGCCAAAGGCAAGGAACAGGACGTACTGGCGCAGCTCAAAACGCTTCGCACTAAGAACGGGTATATGCTGTTCTCTACTCCGTTTGGATTTAAGCAGGTTCACGGCATCGGCAAGATGGGTACGGGCGATTTTCAGCCGTACTTTGCCGAAAACGGGAGCGTATACAATCACGGCTCGCAATGTTTCCTGTTGCGCGCATTGGCGGAGATGGGCGAGAGTGATACGTTCTCGGACGTTTTGAATTTTGCCCTGCCGCTGTATGCGGAATACCACGCACCCGACGCGCTGTGCGGCGCTCCGTACGCGATCACGAATTGCTACCATCTCGTACCGTCCTTCCACGGCAGAACGGGTTTTTCGTTCTTGACGGGGAGCGTTGCGATGATCGAACGCGCGATTTATTCGTGGATGCTGGGTATTCGCTTTGGTTTGGACGAAATCACGATCAAACCCTGCCTGCCCAAAATTTACGGCAAAACGGCGGCGAACGTGGGCTACGGCGACACGCGTATCCGTATCGAATACGACGGGAGCGGATCAATCGTGACCGCAGCGACGTTGGACGGTGTTCGTTTGCCGATCAAAAACGGCGTGGTACGCATCGCAAAGACTGCGCTGTGCGGCAAGGCGAAATGCGTTTTACGCGTGACGTTGGCGTAGTGCTTTTTATAACACAAGACACAAAAAAAGGAAATCCCGTATAAGATTTCCTTTTTTTATAAGTAAACGCTATTACTTATCCCGTTAGGCAAAACGCTCGCTCTCGCTCGCGGCTCCGCCCTCAATTCCTGTCGATATGTCAGTATAACAAAAATAGGATGCCCTAATGGACATCCTATTTTTGTGGTGCGGTCGACAGGAATTGAACCCAAAACCGACTCTCTGAAAGCCTTTATTTATAAGGGATTCAGCGTCCTGCCCCCGTTCTGCCCCCATTTAGTTCGGGACGTTTTTTAATGCCTTGTACAAGATAGAAAGTTGATATTTTTTTGCGTGCTTTTAGTCGACAGGTTAAAAGCCAAACAACATAAACAAAAAAGTAAAAATCTATATCTATCTGTAAACCTGCCCCCAAAAATAGCAACCTCTCCCAAATTATAAGTTTGTGTCAGTGTAGCATAGAAGTCCGCAAAATGCAAGGAGTGAAAATTTTCGCAACCAATTAAGCTTATATTTACGTCAAGTGTAATAACTTGGCGTTCTTTTTATTTTAAGCAAAATTTTTCCCTTTTTCCCTGCATTTCGCATACAGCTGTCATTGATTTATACATTCAGGCTTCTATGCTTTTTCGGCTTTGCCTTTTTGGCACAAACAAATTTATTTTATAAGGAGTCTTTATTATGAGCAAAGTTACAATCAAAAACTTACGTTTTAGTAAGCCAGAACACGAATGGCAAGTTAGAGTTGACCGTTCAAGCGTATTAGGCAACCCTTTCTATATGGCTAATGAAAGTCAAAGAGATAAGGTTTGCGACAAATACGAAGCGTATTTTAAGGAGAATATTCAGAACGCGGAATCCGCTTTTTATAAAGAAACTGAACGTTTATACAAGATTTTGAAGAAGCACGGTAAATTAGAATTGTTTTGTTGGTGTGCGCCAAAACGCTGTCACGCGGAAACAATAAAAAATTATCTTGAAGCGAAATTACCTATATACGACCTCGAAGAGCTTTGGGGTGAAGTACAAGATATGATAGAAGAACGTAGAGCTATTGAAGGCTCTTATTTTTATTAAGGAGGAATTAAAAATGAAAAAAATTAAAGAAATCGTGTTATTCGATAATACCAACTACTCAGACCGTTATGACGAAATCCGAGAAGAACTTTATGAACGCTTTGCAGAAGACTATGACTGGGATTATAGCGACGATGTTCCGATGGATATGATTCACGACGAAATGAACTTTCAAGAGGAAATTGATTATGGATGGGCGATAGTTCAGAACGACTTGTCGGTAGAGTGTACACGCACTTTGAGGACGACTTCATGTATGAGCAAATGCAAAACGTTAAGTTTGAAATATAAGAGAAAAGCCCGGGCGAGAAGATTCGCTCGGGCAATTTTTATGCGTAAAATTTCAAATAAAAATCATAGAAGCCTTGAAAACAAAGGGAAAAAGGTCAAAAACTGCCCCCAAAACTGCCCCCAAAGGGTGTGAAAAACGTGTTTTTAGGGCTTTTTTGACTGAATATTTATTCAAAAATGCAAAAAAATGAGGCGTTTATGCATCTTTTTCTGCATAATTGCCTCATTTTGGTGCGGTCGACAGGAATTGAACCTGCATGGAGTTACCCACAAGATCCTTAGTCTTGCGCGTCTGCCAGTTCCGCCACGACCGCATTAACGAACTATATTATATATCAACCGTTTGGCTTTGTCAACTCATTTTATCCCTTCTTTTGAAAAAAATTCAAAAAAATTCATTTCTTTCTTTTTCTGTGTATATTCCTATTTTTTTCTACGCAAACTACTCGTAAATGGAGGTTTTTTATGAAGGCAACCGGTATTGTTAGAAGAATCGACGAGCTCGGCAGAGTGGTCATACCCAAGGAAATTCGGCGGACTCTCCGTATCAAAGAGGGCGATCCCCTCGAAATTTTTACCGATCGCGACGAACTGATGCTCAAGAAATATTCCCCGATCGCTACGCTGGAAAAATTCAGCAAAGCCACCGCGCGTTCCTTAAACGATTTAAGCGGCAAATTAGCGCTGATTTGCGACACGGATAGCATCTTACACGCCTACGGCGACGGAAAAAAGGATCTGGACGGCAAATCTCTCTCCGAAGATATGGACAGAATTTTGCGCGAACGGCGTAGCTATATGGCGAGTGCTGCGGAGGGCGGCAATATCGTGCCCATCACGAACAGCCACGAAGAGGGTATCACAGCGCAAGTGATTGTGCCTATCGTTTCGGGTGGGGATTGTCTTGGCGCAGTAGCCGTCCTTTCCAAAGAGGACGGTGCAAAAATGGACGGCGCGGATATGAATCTTGCCCGTCTTACCGCCGATATTTTGGCAAATCAATTCGAATAAATTGCGTTCATCACGATACGTCCCCACACCTTTTTGAAAAACGGCGACAAAAAAGTGCGTTTTATGCAACGCACTTTTTTCTACTTATTTATTGAAATTATCTTTCAACGAAACAATCTCCGAAAGCACCAGCTTGCCGTTTTCGGTACATTTTTTATAATACCCCACGCGCATCAGCTGGAACGCTTTGTTTTCTTCGCTTTCCGCAAGGTAAGGCTCAGCCTTACCAAAGAATATCTTTTCGCTATCCAAATTCATGCGCTCGGTGAAATCCTGTCCAGCGTATTCGGCATCTTTCAACAGCGGCGCATATTTACGGATTTCCGCGTCCACACCCGTCTTGCCATCCACCCATTGAATCGTGCCTTTTACCTTGATACCGCTAGTATCGTTGGACGAGCGGCTCTCGGGAATATACGAACATTTCAGCTCGGTCACGTTGCCGTCGTTATCGGTAATCACTTCGTCGCAATGGATAATGTACGCACCCTTCAAGCGCACGTAACCGTCCGGTTTCAAACGCTGATATTTGGGGGGCGGAACGAGCGCAAAATCCGCTCTGTCGATATACACCTCGCTCGAAAACGCCACCTTTCGCGTGCCGAGTTCGGGTTTTAAGGGATGAATCGCCGCTTCCAACAATTCCTCTCCTGCGTAGTTGGTGATCGTCACTTTCAAAGGATCGAGCACCGCCATCGCGCGTTCTGCGTTTTCGTTGAGATTGTCACGAATACACGCTTCCAGATAGGAGAGCTGACACTCGGAATTCGCCTTTACGATACCGATTTTCGTGCAGAAATCAAGCAACGCTTCGGGGGGTACGCCGCGATTGCGCAAGCCTGCGACCGTGGGCATACGCGGATCGTCCCAACCGTGCACGTGCCCTTCTTCCACCAGCTTTTTAAGATACCGTTTGGACATTACCGTGTTCGTCACCGCAAGGCGCGCGAACTCGATCTGACGGGGCTTTGGCGCAAAGCCAAGATTGATACCCACCCAGTCGTACAGCGGTCTGTGGTCTTCAAATTCCAGCGTGCACAAGGAGTGCGTGACTCCCTGCAAATAGTCGCAAATCGGGTGCGCGTAATCGTACATAGGATAGATACACCACGTATCCCCCGTGCGGTGATGCGTGCAGCGCAAAATGCGGTAAATAACAGGATCGCGCATGTTCATATTCGGCGACGCCATATCGATTTTGGCGCGCAAACACTTGCTCCCGTCGGGGTATTTGCCTGCCTTCATTTCGCGGAAAAGCTGCAAATTTTCTTCCACGCTGCGGTTTCTATACGGGCTTTCTTTGCCAGCCTCGGTCAGCGTACCGCGTGTCGCACTAATTTCTTCGGGGGAAAGATCGCACACGAACGCTTTGCCGTCCGTAATCAGTTTTTCCGCGTATTCGTAGATAACGGGAAAGAAATCGGACGCATACACTTCGTTCGCCCAGTTATACCCCACCCACTCGATATCCTTGCGAATGGCATCGACAAACTCCGTCTTTTCCTTAGACGGGTTGGTGTCGTCGAAGAACAGATTGCATTTGCCCTCGTACTTTTTCGCCGTGCCGAAGTTGACGAGCATACTCTTGATATGCCCGATATGCAAATAGCCGTTCGGTTCGGGCGGAAAACGCGTTTGTACCGCGCTAATTTTCCCGTTCTCGATATCGTCGTTGATGATTTGTTCAATAAAGTTAGTTGCTTCAATCGGTTTCATAATCGTACCTTATAAAATGATTTTGCTGTGATTTTATGATGTCGTGATTTTTGTAAACGGCGGAGCTACGAGCAAGACGCGAAGCCGTGAGAGCGCGTACATAGAAGTACGTAACCGAGCGGCGACAAAGTATTGCGACGTAGATACGTCGTTTAAGAAAGCCCTATAATCGTGCCGTCGGAGAGCAGATCAATCTTTTCCGCAGCAGGATGTGCGCCAAGACCGGGCATCAGCATAATTTTGCCAGCGATCGCCACGATAAACCCTGCACCGCCCTTCAAAACAATGTCGCGTACCGTCACTCTAAAGCCCGTAGGGCGTCCCAACAGCTCCGCATTGTCCGACAGCGAATATTGCGTTTTTGCGATGATCACGGGCAGATTGCCACAGCCCTTTTCTTCGATCGTCTTGATTTTCGCCAAAGCTTCTTCCAAAAAATCCACGCCGTCCGCGCCGTAAATCTTCTTGGCGATATTTTCAATCTTTTCGCATACGCCCTCGTCCAAAGCGTACGGATATTCCATTTTCGAGGGGATTTCGCAAGCCTTTACCACTTCTTCCGCAAGCTCTTTGCCACCTTCGCCGCCTTTCAAGAACACGTCCGTGAACACCGCCACCGAGCCTGCCTTTTTCACCGTTTCGATAACGAAATCGGTTTCCGCCTGCGTGTCGGTGAAAAATCTGTTCATCGCCACAACAACGGGCTTTTTATATACGTTTTTAATATTTTCGATATGTTTCAAAAGGTTGGGCATACCCTTTGCCAGCGCGTCGAGATTTTCCTGCACCAGCGTCGCCTTATCCGCACCGCCGTGGAGTTTGAGCGCCTTTACCGTCGCTACAATCACCACACAGTTGGGCTCGATACCAGCCGCGCGGCACTTGGTATCCAATAATTTTTCTGCGCCAAGGTCTGCGCCAAAGCCAGCCTCCGTCACCGCATAATCGGCAAGACTCATCGCCGCGTACGTCGCCTGTACGCTGTTGCAACCGTGCGCGATGTTCGCAAACGGTCCGCCATGAATAATCGCAGGCGTGTGTTCGAGCGTTTGCACCAAATTCGGTTTCATCGCCTCTTTCAAAAGCACCGCCATCGAACCGACTGCCCCGGGAATATCTTTTGCGCGCACGTAATCGCCGTCCGTATTCAAGCCGACGATGATATTGCCAAGGCGTTTTTTCAAATCGTCAATATCCGTCGCAAGGCAAAGCACCGCCATAATCTCGCTCGCCGCCGTAATGTCGAAATGGTCTTCGCGTTCCACGCCGCGCCCCTTGCCGCCGATCGTGATATTGATGAGCTGACGATCGTTCATATCCATACAGCGATGGAAATAATAATTATTCGTATCGATTTTCAGTTCGTTACCGCGGAAAATATGGTTATCCACCAACGCGCAGAGCAGGTTGTTCGCCGCCGTAATCGCGTGCAAATCCCCCGTAAAATGCAAATTGATGTCCGCCATGGGCACGACCTGTGCATAGCCGCCGCCTGCCGCGCCGCCCTTGATCCCGAATACGGGTCCGAGCGAAGGCTCACGCAAGGCAAGACAAGCGCGCTTGCCGATTTTGGAAAGCCCGTCCGCAAGCCCGATCGAAACGGTGGTTTTCCCTTCGCCCGAGGCCGTGGGGTTGATTGCCGTCACCAAGATGAGTTTTGCATTTCTCTTCGCGTCCTTGGGCAGAGAAATCTTCGCCTTGTATTTGCCGTAGAGTTCCAGCTCGTTCTCGGTGAGATTGAGCTTTTTCGCGACTTCACGTATGTCGATGAGCTGTGCGGATTCCGCAATTTCGATGTCCGAAAGCATATCGTTCTCCTTCGTGTACGGACGGTTTATCCGTCCGTTCGTATTTTCAGTTCTATCATTATAACACATATTTCAAAAAAATGGAATTGTTCATTCCCGTTTTTTTGCATTTTTTTCGGTATTTTTTATAAAAATACCTCTCGCGCGCCCGACAAACGCGCAAAAAACGTTTGACTTGACGGGCGGAACATTGTATAATGTAAATGATATAAATTTTTATTGAGAGGTTATACGGCTATGGCAGAAAAGAGAGCGGTGACGATGGAAAAACTCGTTTCCCTTTGCAAGAATAGGGGCTTTATCTTCCCCGGCAGCGAAATCTACGGCGGCTTGGCAAACACGTGGGATTACGGTCCTTTGGGCGTAGAGCTGAAAAACAACGTGAAAAAGGCTTGGTGGAAAAAGTTTGTACAGGAAAATCCGTACAACACGGGCGTGGACTGCGCCATTTTGATGAACACGCGTACGTGGCAGGCGTCGGGGCATTTGGGCGGTTTCTCCGATCCCTTGATGGACTGCAAGAGCTGTAAAGCACGTCACCGTGCAGACAATCTCGTGGAAAATTACGTAGAGAAAAAGGGCATGGACGTTAAGGTAGAAGCAATGGATAACGACGCCCTCGAAGCGTTCATCAACGAGCACAAAATCGTCTGCCCCGTCTGCGGCAATTCTGATTTCACCTCTATCCGTAAATTCAATTTTATGTTCAAGACTTTCCAAGGGGTTACCGAGGACAGCGCAAACACCGTTTATCTTCGTCCCGAAACGGCGCAAGGTATCTTCGTAAACTTTGAAAACGTACAGCGCTCTACCCGTATGCGCGTGCCTTTCGGTATTGCACAGATCGGTAAATCCTTCCGTAACGAAATCACACCCGGCACCTTCACGTTCCGTACCCGTGAGTTCGAACAGATGGAGCTCGAATTCTTCTGCAAACCCGGCACCGATCTCGAATGGTTTGCGTACTGGAAAGATTACTGCCGTGATTGGCTGCTCTCCTTGGGTATGAAAGCGGAAAATCTGCATCTGCGCGACCACTCGCCCGAAGAGCTTTGTTTCTATTCCAAGGCAACGACCGACTTTGAATACAAATTCGCGTTCGGTTGGGGCGAACTTTGGGGGGTTGCGGACAGAACGGATTACGATTTGAGCCAGCACGCAAAGGAATGCGGCAAGCCCATCACCTATCTCGATCCCGTCACCAACGAAAGATACGTACCCTACGTCGTTGAGCCGTCGCTGGGTGCGGACCGTGTGGTACTTGCGTTCTTGACCGACGCGTATGACGAAGAAGTGGTGGACGCAGAAAAGAACGACGTTCGTACCGTTTTGAGATTGCATCCTTTCCTTGCTCCCTACAAGTGCGCGGTATTGCCTTTGCAGAAAAATTTGTCTGAAAAAGCGGACGAAGTATATGCGAAGATGATGAAGAAATTCCCCACGACGTATGACGTTACCGGCTCTATCGGCAAGCGTTACCGCCGTCAGGACGAAATCGGTACGCCCTTCTGCGTGACCATCGATTTCCAGACCTTGGAAGATAACACGGTGACCGTGCGCGATAGAGACAGCATGGAACAAATCCGCGTTCCCGTAGAAGAAGCTATCCAATATATCGAAGAAAAAATTCAATTCTAACGATTTATCCCCGATTTTGGGCAGAGAAAAACGGCTGTTTTTTGACAGCCGTTTTTTGTTTTATTTTTTGCATTATGTTCTTGTAAGACAGGGAATCCTACTCTTTAATCGAGCGCCTTCATCAGCTCCGCACCGTTAAACAATTCTTTACGCCAACGCTCGGTAGTTTCCGCCCACGTCGTCTGGATAATACCGCAATATTGTGTTGCAGGAATATATTTTTTGGAAAATTCGTGCAGAAGATATGCGTTTTCCTGCGTGTATTCGTTGCTTGCGCCGCACAAAATATCAAACCCTGCCGCCGCTAAAATCTTGAACGGCTCGACGCGGATTTTGTTCGCCTCGGACAGCTCCCCTTCGAACTCGTTAAAATAATACCACGGGCATTGTAATACCGATTTTGGGCACTTTTCCACAAATTCCTGCGGTCTATGCCGCGCGTAGTCCGACCAAATGCACGCACGCACACCGTTTTTCTCCACGCAATCTATCAAATAATATAAATCGTGCCACCAAAGCTCGTTTTGACGGATCACTACGTAATCGTAACGCGCTTGGTTTTCGTACACCTCTTCATCCATACCCAAATGCAAAATCTCGGGCTGGAATACCGCGCATACTTCGTCGATCAAATCTCGACACACCTTGTAATAGATTTCCGTCGATACCATTTTGGAATAGTCCTTCATCCACTCGTCGTGGCAGGTGGAGAAATTGAGCTTGGGGATAATTTTCAGCCCCTTCGCGCGCAAATTTCCGATCAACCCCAACAACTCTTCGCGCGTGAGCGAACCGTCGATCGCCAGCTCGGGGTGCGATTCGTACACAATACCGTCTGCCAAATCAAGCACGACCGTGTTAATACCGCAGCTGGGCAAAAAATCGATCAATTCGTCGAACAATCGACGGTCAAACCGCATTGATTTGGACGCGGCGCTCTTCCACACCTTCCCCTCTTCATCCGGATCGTTGCCGCGATCGTTTCCCACTTCAAACCAAAGATTCGTACCGAGATGAATCAGCATCCCTTTCATAAATCCTTTTTTCATCCCATTATACCAGCCCTTCTATTAAAATTTTAACCCCGATTGCAAGCAATACCAATCCGCCAAAAAAGCCAGCTTTGTCTGCAAGTTTGTTGCCAAGGATTTTTCCTATATACACCGCCGTCAGCGCCATACCCAGCGTGATCACGCCGATCAATCCAGATGCGCCCCACGCGCCGAGCGCCAGTCCGCCGTGCATCTTTGCCATTTGCAAAGTCACGCCTACGGCAAGCGCGTCAATCGACGTGGCAACCGCCTGCACGATCAGTCCGCCAAAGGACAAGCCCACGCACTCTTTTTTTAGCGCATTTTCTCTTGAACACGGACACGCCCCCTGCGTTTCGCGGTCTTTTTCGTCCCTTTCTTGCTTTGCCGTGAGCAACTCGCGGATACTCTCAAACAGCATTTTGCCGCCCAAAAAAGCGAGTAAAACAAAGGACACCCACGCGGAGATTTTTTCAAACGTCGCCACGAACGCGTCTGCGATCACACCCGTCACGTAATACCCGATCAGGGGCATCAGACATTGAAACAAACCGAACGCGCCGCCGATGAGTAGCGCGCGCCAAAAGGGCATTTTCGGGTTCGTCATACCGTCCGTCATCGCCACGGCACACGCGTCCATTGCCAACGCCACGCCCAACAGCGTAATTTCCCACACTTCCATTCTTGCTTTTCCTTATATAGAATTATATGGCTCGTCACCAAGCCATATTCACCCTATTTATAAACAGTTTTTCTCGCGCAAAATAGTGAGCACGTCCGCAAAAATTTCCTGCGGCGTTTTATTCCCGTCCACGCATACGATACGGTCGGGCTCTTGCGCGGCGAGCGCCTTATATCCTGCGTACACCCGTTCGTGAAACGCCATACCTGCCTGCTCCAAACGATCGTTTTCATCCGCCCCGTGTTTGCGCTTGAACGCGGCTTCGGGGGTAAGATCGATAAAAATCGTCACGTCGGGACGATACTTTTTAAGCGCCTGCGCGTTAATCTGCGAAATAAATTCCACGCCCAGCCCGCGTGCGTATGCCTGATAAGCAAGCGACGAATCCACGTAACGGTCGCACACGACCAGCTTACCTTCGGCAAGGGCAGGGGCTACGCGATCGGCAAGGTGCTGCATACGCGCCGCCGCATACAACAGCGCTTCGCAATCGTCCGTCATCTCCGCGTTCTTGCCGTTGAGCAAAATTTCACGGATCGATTCCGAAATCTTGCCGCCACCAGGCTCGCGCGTGAAAATATGCGGCACGTTTTCCTGTTCTAAATATGCGCTCAACAGTTTGAGCTGCGTACTCTTTCCGCACCCGTCGCAACCTTCAAAAGTGATAAACTTCCCTTTTGCCATCGTCGTTCTCCCTTGTTATTCTTTCGCAAACACTTCCATTTTGTTCCCACAAAGCCCAAACACGTTGTCCGCTTTGCAAAGCAACTCTATCTTTTCCGCCGTGATCCTTTCTCCCATTTTGATCAGCGGCGTACACGGGGGAAATAATCCGCACGTGCGCGCGCAGATTTTACCTGCCGCCGCCGTGAGCTCCACCCACTCCGTTGTCCTATCCTTGGGCAAAACGCAGGGGGACGTATCGCGTTCAACGTCATTTTTTACATTTTTGTCCAGCGGATATTTTTTCAGTAACTCGTCTAACGTCGCAAACAGCACGTCCAAATCTTCGTTCCTTGTCGCAGGCGATAGATAGAACGTGACGACGTTGCCGTCGCAAAATTCGCTGTACAGCCCCAACGATTCCGCATCCTTTGCCGCCGCAAAGGCGTTATCGCCAAACACGACGCAAAGTTTTGTCCAGTCCTCATTTTGATACACGCGCGGACACGCCGCCTTGAACGCCGCTACGCGTTCTTCCAGCGCGGTATTCCGCGGATATTTTACAGCATATTCCACGCTCGCCATAATCGGGTACGACGGGCTGGTGGTACGGAAAATATCAAGCGCCAAACGCAACTTTTCCCCCAGCTCGTCCGTCCGCGCGGACACGACCGCGCCTTGGGTGAGCGCAGGCAAGCTCTTATGTACGCCGTCCACCCACAGATCGGCATACGCTCCCGCATATAAATTCCTATCAAAATGCAGATGTCCGCCGTGTGCGCCATCCACAAGCAGCAGCTTTCCCGTTTCGTCGCAATACGCGCGCGCCGCAGCCAAATCCGCAACGTTCCCGTAATAATCGGGCGAAGTAAAAAACAGCGCGTCCGCCTCCGATAAAATATCGACAAAATCCGCTTTCAACGCGGACAGGGTATCCCCTTTCGGGATTTTTGCCACCTTTTTTTGCGGATATACCAAAGGGGTTATCCCCAGCAACGCACAGCCGTTAAACACGCTCTTGTGCGAGCCTTCACATACGGCGATTTTTTTCACGCCGAGCGCACGCGCCGCGTACAACATACTCAACACGCCGCAGGTGCTCCCGTCCGTCAAAATAAAGCTCTTCGCCGCACCCAAAATTTTCGCAATATCGCGCTCCGCCGCCGCGATACACCCCGTCGGACAAGACAGATTGTCCGAATACGCCAGCTCGGTAATATCCCAGCCGCCGACCTTATGCCCGGGCGTGTGAAAGGATACATGCGACGGATTTTGCTCCGCCAGCATCGTAAAAATTTTACAATTTTCCAGAACGTTTTCGTCCTGCAATATCTTACGCATAGATATACTCGGGGCAGAGCTCTGCCGAATAGCGTTCAATCGTGTACACGACAAACAACAGGCTCTCGTATTCGTACGTATCGGCTACGCCGCCAAAATCAAACAGGCAGACGTTCATATTTTCCGCCGTTGCTTCACCGTATTCCAACTCATTTTCTTCGTTCACAAAGACGGGCTTGTACGAGATCGCGTTCAACAGCTTGCTCATTGCAGGCTTACCATCCACGGTCATACCCCCCTTGTCTTCGCTAGGACACATATTGATACTGAACGTACGCGTGTATTCGACATCTTCGTCGAAAACGAGCGTCGTTTCCGTCAGAGCAACAACGCCCTGATCGAGATACCACTCGAATTTCACCAGCGCGTCGCGGTATTTTTGAATACGAACCACTTCGTCCTTTTGACCTTGCGCGCGCGCCGCCGATTTCTTAAAGCGCTTGTCCTTTTTCGTGCGCGCGTTAAAATCGTCCTTGATCTTCTGCTCGTTCAAGCCCGTACCCGTCTGGTAATCTTCGTAATACTGTCCCACAAATGCGCGCATATCCGCCAAGTATTCCTTCACGTCGAATACGTAATGGAAATAGCCGTTCAAAAAATTTCGCAGATAGGTATTGCCGAACTCGTACGAATACGTCGTTTCGCCCGTACCCTCGTCCACAATCTTGTTTGTCACAACTGAACGGTAATCGTAATCATTCGCCACGAAGATCACGTCCCCTTCTTCAACCGCCGCGCGCGCCTGCAACAGCGTACCCGCAGAGTTTGCATCCTGTGCCAAATCCACCGTCGTGCCCTCAATCACTTCATAGGAAAAAATATTGTCCTTAAAAACGTTCCCTTGCAGATCGTAAAATTCGCCGCTAGAAAGGGTGGTGTTGCCCACGAAATTCATTACGGTAAACTGTTGCGACGGCATAACTCCCGTGCCCGTAATCGTGAACACGAGCAACCATACCACAATCATCGCCGCTGCCGACAGTACTATTTTCAACCAGTCGTACGAGAGCATTCTGCTCAAACGTAATTTGGTGATTTTTGCATCCATTTTCGCTCCTATCTATTCGCCGCTTTTCGCATAAACGAATACTTTTGTTGTTTATTGCGGTGACGCGTCTGTTATCACGTCTATATTTTCCGCATAATCGTATAAATTACGCCGACTCGCCGCAAGGGCAAATCGGCGTTTTTACCTTATTTTTTCGGTTTCATCGTCGGGAAGAGAATTACGTCGCGGATCGTGGAGCTGTCGGTGAGCAGCATCACGAAACGATCCAACCCCATACCCAAACCGCCTGTAGGCGGCAAACCGTATTCGAGCGCGTTAATGAAATCTTCGTCCACCTGCGCGTCGTTGTTGCCCTTTGCGCGTTTTGCCTCTACCTGCTTTACCATACGTTGTTTTTGGTCGATCGGATCGTTCAATTCCGAGAACGCGTTGCCGTATTCATGACCGCAAATGAAATATTCAAAACGTTCGGTAAACGCAGGGTTGGAGGGTTTGCGTTTTGCCAAGGGAGAGTTTTCTACGGGATAATCGTAGATAACGGTGGGCTGAATCAGCTTGTCTTCTACGAACGCGTCGAACAACTCGATCAAAACCCAACCCTTGGTTGCGTTTTCGTGTTCCAGCTCCACGCCCAGCGCTTGTGCCGCCGCGCGCGCGTCTTCGTCCGTTGCCCAGTCATTATAATCGACGCCTGCGTATTTTTTCACCGCTTCCGCCATCGTTAATCTCGTCCAGTCGCCCATATGGATTTCCGTGCCCTGATAGGTGATGTCCAGCGTGCCGCACACTTTGAGCGTGACCGTCTTGTACATCTCTTCGATCAAATCCATCATATCGAAATAGTCGCTGTACGCTTCGTACATTTCGATGGAGGTAAACTCGGGATTGTGATAAGCGTCCATACCTTCGTTGCGGAAGATACGGCCAACTTCATATACCTTGTCCATACCGCCAACGATCAGACGTTTTAAGAAAAGCTCCGTTTCGATACGCATATACATATCGAGATCAAGGGCGTTGTGGTGCGTTTTGAAAGGTCTTGCATCCGCGCCGATTTCCAAAGGCAACAGCGTGGGCGTGTCCACTTCCAAATAACCGCGCGCGTCCAAGAACGCACGGATTTCCTTCAAAATCTGCGAACGAACGCGGAACGTGTCGCGCACGTCTTTGTTCATAATCAGATCGAGGTGGCGCAGACGGTATTTCATATCCTTGTCCTGCAAGCCGTTGTATTTTTCGGGCAGCGGCAACAAAGATTTGGTCAGCAACGTGATTTCGCTAACGTGCACGGACACTTCGCCCGTCTGCGTTTTGAACACAAAACCCTTAAAGCCGAAAATGTCGCCGATGTCGTAATCTTTTTTGTACGACATATAATTCTCTTCGCCGATGTCCTGACGGGTGACGTAGATCTGGATGCTGCCGCTTCTGTCCGCGATGTGCGAGAAAGACGCCTTGCCCATAATACGACGGGACATCATACGCCCTGCCATCACCACCGTCTTGCCTTCGTACGCCTCGAAGTTTTCTTTGATCGTTGCGGAGTCCGCATCGACGGGATATTTCACCTGTTCGTAGGGGTTCTTCCCTTCGGAAACGAGCTTTGCGAGCTTTTCACGGCGAATTCTCGCCTGCTCGATGAGCTGTTCTTCTTCCGACGCCGCCACGGGCGCGTTTACGTTCTTGTTTTCTTGCATTTGTACAACCTCAAATTTAGAAAATTTCTTTGATCAAAAGTTTGTATTCGCCGTCGGGCGCAGCCACCTTCACCGTTTCGCCGACTTTGTGTTTAAGCAAAGCCTTACCTACGGGCGAATCGTTGGAAATTTTGTTTTGCATTGCGTTGGATTCGGTAGAGCCCGTAATCTCGTACACCTCTTCTTCGTCCATTTCTTCGTCATACACGCGCACTTTCGAGCCGATATGCACGTAGGACGTGTCGGTGTTTTCTTCGATGATTACAGCATTTTTGATTTTGTAATCCAACTCGTTGATTTCCACTTCGTTCAACGTCTGCTCATTACGCGCCGCGTCGTATTCTGCATTTTCCGACAAATCGCCGTGGCTTCTCGCTTCCGAGATGCGGTCTACGATTTCTTGACGTTTCGTCGTCTGCAAATACTGCAAATGCTTTTTCGCTTCGTCATAACCCTTTTGCGTCATAATAAATTGCTGTTCAGCCATTAACTCCTCCTCGTTCCGCTCGTTGATTTTAGGTCGAATTTTTCCCTGCTTTTTGCCGTTTTTTGCGCCGTAGAACCCTACGCAAACCACGAAAAGACACGAAAAAAACCGTCCTCTTGCAGAACGCTAAAAATACAACCGCGACTTTTTGTCCACCAAAAAGCCACGGCGTTTATCCTTTTCTGTTTCACATTATATCTTATTTTATTCGCTTTGTCAATGATTTTTGCCTGTTTTTCAAAGAATTTCAACCCTTTGCGGCGCTTTTCACCCTTTTTTCAGGCAATTTTTTCGCTTATTTTATCGAATTGACAAATTCCGCCATACGATCGAACGCCTCGGAGAGCGCGTTCATACTCGTCGCGTACGAAATACGGGCGTTGTGATCGCCGAATTTCCCGAACGCGCCCCCCGGCACGATCGCCACCTTTTTCTGCGCCAGCAGTTCGTTTGCGAACGTTTCGCTGTTCATACCCGTGCCCTTGACGGACGGGAACGCATAGAACGCGCCGCGCGGTTCAAAGCATTGCAGCCCTATTTCTTGCAGGGAATACAGCACGAATTTGCGGCGCTTGTCGTACGAATCGCGCATTTCTTCCACCATCGCAAAGTTGTCCGAGAACCCGTCTTTGAGTGCCTCGATCGCCGCGTATTGCGACATTGTCGGCGCGCACATAATCGCGTACTGGTGAATTTTGAACATCGCGTCGTCGATCTGCGGCGGCGCGCAGACAAACCCCATACGCCACCCCGTCATCGCGAACGCCTTGGAAAAACCGCCGATATACACCGTGCGTTCTTTCATACCGGGCAGGTTGACAATGGACGCGTGTTTGCCGCCGTACGTCAGCTCCGCATAGATCTCGTCCGTGATCACCAGCAGATCGTATTTGATAAAAATCTTTGCAATTTCTTCCAGCTGTGCCTTGGTCATAATCGCACCCGTCGGGTTGTTGGGGTACGTCAAAATGATCGCTTTGGTATGGGGCGTGATCGCCTTTTCCAGATTTTCTGCCGTCGAAACAAAATTGTCTTCTTCGTGACACGCCACGTGCACGGGTGTGCCGTCCGACATCGCCACGAGCGGCGAATAGGACACGTATGCAGGGTCGGGAATCAACACTTCGTCCCCCGTTTCAATGCAAGCGCGCAGGGCAAGGTCGATCGCCTCGCTCCCACCCACCGTCACGAGAATATGGTCGGGATCGTATTGCAACGCAAAGCGTTCGTCTAAATACCGCGCAATCAGCTCGCGCAGCTGGGGCAGACCGCGGTTTCCCGTGTACTGCGTGTATCCCCTTTGCAACGAAGTGATCGCCGCCGAACGCACTTTCCAAGGCGTGACGAAATCAGGCTCGCCCACGCCAAGTGAAATCGCGCCTTCCGTTTCCCGAACGATATCGAAGAATTTTCGAATACCGCTCGGCTGGATGAGTTTTGCTTTTTTATTGATAAATTCTCTCATACTTTTCAAAAATGATTGAAAGGCGTTGCCTTTCGTGATTGCGGTGCGCTAGCTGGCATATCTTTCCAAAACGCAAAGCTATGCTTTGCACTTCACGCACCAAGGAGGCTATTCATCGCCTTACGCCTGAATTGACAAGCGGTAATCCGCGTCTTCCTTCTCCGTCAAAACCCCTTCGATTTTGTATTTTTTCAAAATGAAATGCGTCGCCGTGGACAGCACTCCGTCGAACGTGGAAATACGCTCGGAAACGAAACGGGATACCTGTTGCAGCGTTTTGTCTTCGATAAACACCGCAAGGTCGTACGCGCCGCTCATCAGATACACCGCCTTGACTTCGGGGAACGCCGCGATCTGTTTTGCGATCCCGTCAAACCCTTCCTTTTTCTTAGGCGTCACCTTGACCTCAATCAGCGCTTCAACGAGGGCGTCCTCTGCCTTTTCGCTGTTCACGATCGCCGTGTATTTGACGAGCAAGCCGCTCTTTTCCATCTCCGCGACGGTGCTCTTCACCGTCGTTTCGTCCACGGACAGCATCGCCGCAATCTTTTTGTGCGGCACGCGTGCGTCCTCCATTAAAATATTCAAAATATCCCTTTCCAAAGCCGTCATAATTCCTATGCTCCTTCGTTAGATTTTTTAGAGTATGTTTTCCAAAAACAGATGATCGTAGCCAAGACTTTCCACAAAATCCCGCGCGAGAAACTTCACGTGGTTGAACTTCGCAAAGTTAAAAATATGCGTTTTCGTGAGCACGGGGGTGGGAATATCCAAGTCGTGACAGATCTCAGTAAGATAATCGAAAAAGTGCGAATAGGTCAATTTTTCGGGATTTTCATAGACGAGCTGCTTTTTGATATGCCCGTCCGTCATCAATTTTGCCCAAATACGCATGCCTTTTCGCTCCTTTCCTTTCTATACACAATATTATACACGTTTTCGTGCTAAATGTAAAACGTTTTTTGCGTTTTTTCACATTTTTGGCATATTGCGTGCAAAATGCGGAATAGAGTAGGATACACAACGTCACGTTGCGAAACAAATTCTCTTGTCGCAACGGACGTTTTCTACAAAAACTGCCAAAAACAGGCGTTTTCTTTGCGATTTCGCCAACGGCAAGCAAGTACAATGGAGTAAACAATGTCAAAAAAATTCTTTGAAAAACGCTTTTCTTTGCCGCTGGCTATCGCCGCGATAGTATTAGGCGCGGTCGTCTGTATGCTCTCGACAATCGCTTACGGAGTGAAAAAAGCGCAAGAACATGGGGTACGCGTCGCAGCGAACCGCTCTTTGCCCATCTATTCGGTGGAGACGGACGAGAAAAAAATCGCGATCAGTTTCGACTGCGCTTGGGGCGTGGAATACACCGATACCCTGCTGGAAGTGATGGAAAAAAACGACGTGCGCTGCACCTTTTTCGCCGTGCAGTTTTGGGTGGAAAAATACCCTGAATACGTAGAAAAGATCGTTGCCGCAGGGCACGAGCTCGGCACGCACAGCCGCACCCATCCGTATATGAGCAAACTCACCGAAACGCAGATACGGGACGAATTGACGACGTCGTCTGCGGCAATAGAACGGCTGACGGGGCAAAAGGTGACCTTATTTCGCCCTCCGTACGGCGATTATAACAATCTATTGATCGATACGTGCAAGGATATGGGGCTGTACCCGATACAATGGGACGTCGATTCGCTGGACTGGAAAAATCTGTCCGCGACGGAAATCGCTATGCGCGTGATCAACGGTGCAAAAAACGGCTCGATTATCCTTTGCCACAACAACGGTTTACACACCGCCGAATCACTGCCCTTGATCTTTTCCACGCTGAAAAATCGCGGCTTTACGTTCGTACCGATCGGGGAGCTGATCTATCGCGACAATTATACGATCGATCACGTCGGCAGACAACACAAAAACGCATAACGTTTTGCGTTCATCGCGATACGGTACGGAGCATTTTGATAAAAACAGAAAAAATACGTTAGGAGGTTTCTAATGAACTACGTCACGGAAAAAAACAATAAGGTTTACATTGCAGGAGAAATCGTCAGCGACGCTACGTTCTCACACGAAATTTACGGGGAAGGCTTTTACGAATTCTTCGTGCGCGTAATGCGCCTTTCGGGGCAGGCGGACATTTTGCCCGTCACGCTGAGCGAACGGCTCATCCAAGGGGGTATGCTGGGCAAGGGCAAGCAGATCTATGCGCTAGGGCAATTCCGCAGCTATAACAAGATCGAAAACGGCAGATCGCGCCTGATGCTTACCGTATTCGTGCGTGAGCTTTTAGAAGAGCTACCCGATAAAAACCCGAACAGTATTTTACTCAGCGGCTACATCTGCAAACCGCCCATCTACCGCACCACCCCTTTCAATCGCGAAATTGCGGACGTGCTCGTCGCAGTCAACCGCGCTTATAACAAATCGGATTATATCCCCTGCATCGCTTGGGGACGCAACGCGCGCTTTGTCAAAAACCTCACCGTCGGCGACAAAATTGCCATTTCGGGCAGAATCCAGAGCCGCGAATATCAGAAAAAGCTCTCGGAAACGGAGATGAAAACGATGACGGCATACGAGGTGTCCGTTTCCAAACTCGCCGCGTTCGATTCGACGGAAGAATTTGACATCGACAGCGAATTTGACCTGTACTCCTTACAAAACAAGAGCGAGAGCTTTGCTACCAGCGCGGAATATTGACAAAGGGAGCGGACGTGTCGTGAATAAGTGCGTTCAGCGCGACACGGTGCGGTAGGTTTTTAGAAAAGGACGGCTTTTTGCCGTCTTTTTTTACGCACTTGACAAAGTGGAAAAAATATGTTATCATACCTGCAAAAGGAGAAAACGTATGCCCATTTCCAAAACCGATTTTGTGCGCGGATTACAATGTGAAAAGATGCTGTGGCTGGACGCACACGCGCCCGAACACAAAATCATACCCCCCGAAGTGCAGGCAAAGCTGGATGCTGGCAACGAGTTTGGGGATAACGCGATGGGGATTTTCGGCGAATACGTGGAAACGACGACCTTTCGCGAGGACGGGCGACTGTATTATGCCGCGATGATCGAAAAGACAAAGGCGCTGCTGGAAGAAGAACAGGCTGTCATTTGCGAAGGCGCGTTCACTTGGTACGGCAACTATTGCGCCGCCGATATTTTGCGCCGCGAACAGGAAGGCTATTCTCTTTACGAAGTAAAGAACGCCTATACGGTACGCGACGAATTTATAAAAGATCTTGGTTTTCAGCGTTTGATTTTGCGGAAATGTGGCGTAAAAATCACCAGTACGAATTTAATTTTGCGCGGCGATACGCCGCCTGAAAACGTTGCTTTGCCGCCGCAGGAGGATTATCCGACGAGGCTCGTTGAAAAGGACGGATTTTGTTATAAACTCGTGGACGTGTCGCGCGCGGTGCGTTCTGCCGAGCGTTTGGCGAGCGATAGAATTTTCGAGCTGGGCAAGCTCAAACGCAAGGATGCGTGCGTGCCGCAAATCGACGTGGGCGCGCATTGCGACGTCCCCTACCGCTGTTGGTATTACGAGTACTGCCACGGCGAAAAATAACAGTCTTTGACGAAACGGGCAAACGCCCGTTTTTTTATGCAAAAAGTTTGTCCGCACCGTTCTAAATCCCCCGTTTTCTGCATACGATAAAACAGAGTAAAACGCAACGAAGGAGAGCAACTATGAACGAAGAAATCGAATACGCCGAAATGTTAGAAATCCCCGTTTCGACCGTCAACGTCGTGCGGAAAACGCGTCGCCGTAAACGTGCGGAAACGCAAGAAAACACTACGCAGCATACCCTTTCCCAGTCCACACCCACGAACGCGGACGCTTTTTTACGCGATTCGGTGATCGCGCAGGTGAACGGAAAAATGGAGACGCCGCACTCCACTAATGCGCCCACGGACGCGCAAAACACGGACGTGCCCAACGCAGAGACGACGCAGATCACCGCCGAGGCAGAGCTTTTTGCCGAAGGGGCGAACAGCGAAGGGTATCTCTCCTTTGAGCCAGAGCCCGACCGCCTGCATACCGTCCGTCTGTATGCCTCTGGCGAAGTGCAAGAGCAAACGGATACAGACGAATATTTTGCGGACGAAGAGGAAAATGACGGGGTACGGTACGCGACGAACGGCGAAAAACGCCCTTCACGCGGACTGCGTATTCTATTAAACACGGAGCTGGCGCTCGCCTGTGCGCTGTGTGGTGCGATCTTCTTCACCAACGTGTTTTTGCCAAACAGCGCGATCAATACCTTTTTCCGCGCCATCAATACGCCCAAGGAACAGACTGTCACACGTCATTATTCGGAATTTGAGCTCGCCCCCATCGTCAGCGCACGCTCTGACGCGCAGCTCGACCTTTCCAGCACAGGCGTGCTCTCGTTCACGGACGATTGCTGTGTGTATCCCGCCGCCAACGGCAAGGTAGCGGAGGTGACGAAATCGAGCGAGGGTCTGTACACCGTGAAGGTGAGCTACACCGATACGTTCACGGGGGTATTCTACGGGCTGGATACAGTGTATTACGCCGTCGGCGACGAAGTGAAAGCCAACGTGCCCGTCGGGTATTCGTACGGGAAGAGCGAAGTTCAGGTGACGATGTATTCGAACGGCGATCTGTTAAACTGTTTTGAATTGACGGAGGAAAACTGCCTTGCGTGGATCGACGCCGACGAAGAATAACAAAGCCGCAAAACGGAAACTTTGCACGCGCAAGCCTACACGCTTGCGCGTGTTTCGCCTACACCCCCTTTTCCTCGCCGTGGGGATATGGTACGCGTTCACGGGCGAATTGTTCGTGTTTTTTCTCTCCGCGCTCGTCGCGATCCAGCACGAGTGCGCCCACGCTTTTGCCGCCGCAAAGCTCGGCTACAAGCTCAACGCCATCGTCTTGATGCCCTTTGGCGCAATCATCGACGGCGACCTGCGTGGCATTTCGTTCAAGGACGAAATTTTCGTTGCGCTTTGTGGACCGCTGTGCAATCTGGTGACGGCGGCTTTTTTCGTCGCGCTCTGGTGGTTAGTGCCCACCATGTACGCGTTTACGGATACGGCGTGCTACACTTCGCTCGCCATCGCACTCGTCAATTTACTGCCTGCTTACCCCCTGGACGGGGGCAGAATTTTCGCCTGCGCGCTTACCCGTTTTTTTAGCCGCACGGACGCGCAAACGGGCAGAGCGGAAGAGCGTGCACAAACGGTCTGCCGCACGGTTACGCTCCTGTTCTCCGCGGCATTTTTCGCCGTATTCGTTCAACAATGCCTGCTGCGACAACCAAATTTTACGTTGCTCGCCTTTGCCGTTTTCCTTTTTCTCGGCGCGTTGGGCAACCGCGATAAGGCGGCGACGTATTCGCGTATGGATTTTTCCTGCCAAAACGCCCTAACGCGCGGCGTGGAGATTCGGCGCGTCGCCGTGTCCGAGCGTTGCCCGATAAAAGACGCTCTGCGCTTTTTATCGCGCGGCACGTATCTCGTTCTCGAAGTCTACGACGAACACGAAAATCATCTGTTCGATCTGCCGCAAAACGAACTTTCGACGTATTTTCTCGCCGCACAAAGTCCGTACACGCCCTTGGGTGCGCTCCGCCGCGAAGCGGAAAAAGAGACAAAAAAGCAGAATTTTTCGACGTAAACGACAGAAAAATGGTTAAAATATAAGCAAAACCCCTTGCAAAAGGCGCGCACGTGTGTTATACTATTCGTTGCGTGGTTTTGGAGGATAACGAAACACGGCAGGCAAAAACCGCCGAACTTGTCCCGTAAAAAACCGCGAGTCCGACGATAACGCTACGCTCGAAAGGAAACGGCGATGAAAAAAGAAATCAAAAGACAATGGTTTTTAGACCGTTATTGCGGACAGCAATTCGCCGCGCTGGTCGAAAACGGCAAGCTGGCGGAGTTTTCCTGCGAAAAAGAACCGCGCACGTCTTGCGTGGGGAATATCTATAAGGGCAAAGTGACCAACGTCCTTTCGGGTATGAACGCCGCATTTATCAACTGCGGTTTGGCAAAAAATTGCTACCTGTCTATGGACGAGAGCTATACCGACTGCACCAAATACGACGACGCTACCCCCGAAAAGGCGGCGAGTCGTCCTTTGGATTTACAGATCGGCGACGAAATTATCGTACAGGTGACCAAGCCGCCGCGTGGCAACAAGGGCGCGAAAGTCACCACCCATCTCTCCTTTGTCGGCAAGACGATGATCTATCTGCCGAATACCGATTTTTTGGGTATCTCGCGCAAAATCACCGACGAAACAACGCGCGAAACGCTGCTGCAAACCGCAGAAAATATGCGCGAAAACCAAGAAGAAGGGTTTATCGTCCGCACCCAAGCCCCGTTTGCCACCGCAAAACAACTGAAAACCGAAGCGGCGTTCCTGAAAAAACTGTATAGCGAAACGCTGAAAGCGGCAAAGACCGCGCCCGTTGGCTCGGTATTGTACGAAGACGAAGACCTGCCCCTGCGCGTGCTGCGCGATTCGTACGGGGAAGACGTGGACTCTTTCCACGTCGGGGATAAAGAGCTGTACGAACGCCTCTTGCGCCTTGTTAAGCTCCGCAGAGATATTCCTGCGAAGAAACTGATTTTCTATCGAGGACAGCGCTCGATGTTCCGTGAAAACGGCATCACCCCCCTCCTGTACGATGCGGCTAGCCCCGTCGTGCCTTTGGAGAACGGCGGCTATCTCGTCATCGAGCACACCGAGGCAATGACCGTTGTGGACGTGAACACGGGTAGCTACGTCGGGGAAAATAATCTGGAAGAAACCGTATTCGACGTAAATCTGCGTGCCGCAAATGAATTGGCTCGCCAAGTACGTCTGCGTAATATCGGCGGCATCGTCGTTGTCGATTTTATCGATATGGTGGACGAAGCACACAGAGAAACGGTGACCGAAACGCTGAAAACGGCGCTCTCTTTCGACCGTGCAAAATGCAACGTGCTGCCGATGAGCGAGCTTTGCATTTCGCAATTTACGAGAAAACGGCTGGGACACGACGCGCGCTCGTACCTTGTCAAGCCCTGTCAGCATTGTGAAGGCAAGGGGTACGTGCACGACGATATTTTCGTGATTACGCGCCTGCGCGCCGATATCCTCGACTGTTTTGCGGCAGGACATACCGCCGCGATCGTCGAAATGAACGAAAATATAATGGCACTCATTCTCGATCAAAAACTCTTCGCGAAAGAGCTGGTCGGGCGCTGGAAAGACAAGAAAATTTATTTTGTTCCGCACAAGACTTACAAGGAAGATTATTTCACCGTACGCGGCGAAAACGGAGATCAATTCATGCTGCCCGACAAAGCCCAACTCCTGCGCTAAAGTTTTGTGCAAAATGACAACCCCTATTCCCTGGCCAACTCACTTGGACGGGGATTTTTTATAACCCCCCCTATACATATCTCAATGAAAGACGTTTTCCCCACTTTTTGCCCTAATCGCGGAAAAAATTTTGGCAGAATTTTTCAGCGTGTTCGCCTTTTTATTTTGCGTTTTTAGTGTAAAACGCTTTACAAGGGAAAAATAAAATGTTATAATATGCGCGTATGGCTTTTATAATAATGTTTTTCGCGGCGCGTATGCGCGCGTAAAAATACAAGAGCCGCAACCAATGAAAAAAGCAAAACTTATGTAAGGAGAATACAATGGAGAACAACGTTCAAAAGGAAGAAGGCATCAGCCTGATGGATATTGTCCGTCTTCTTTTAAGCAAAATCAAGCTTTTGATTTTGCTCGTGATCATCGGCGGTTTTATCGGCGGTGCGTTTTCGGTATGGCAGACGAAAGACGTAAAATATTACGGTTCGCAGGTCAGATTTTACGTCAACCCTGAAAACCCCACCGTTTCTGCAGACGGCAGCGGTTTGAACACCAGCGGCAGCGAATACGGCGTTTACGGCGCGTATGGCGAACATATTATGGATAATATGGTCAAACTTCTCAACGAAGAAGCCTTCGCGGAAGAAATGCTGCTCCGCAGCCAAAACACCGACAACCTCCCCGCAGGCGAAGACGCGAGAGTGTATAACTACCTGCCTATGAAAAACGTTTGGACGAGCGAAACGGAAGGCGCACTCGCAGCTCAGCTCAACACGGCAATCGACGCAGCGATCGAGCCTGTCAAGGCGATCATCACCGCGGAAGAAGATATGAAGACTGCGCAGGAAGAATACCTGACCGCAATCGAAGCGTACACCATCGCTATGGACAAGCTCGATACGGAATGGGGCAAAGCGTTCGGTACGGGTAATAGCTCGTTCAACGAAGTGAAATATTCCCAGCTCTCCGACGAAGATCTCGCAAAATATCCCGACCTTGTCACGGCATACGGCGAGGCGAGCCGTAAGAGCAGCGATATGTCGATGAAACTCAGCGCGGTAAACAGCAGCGGTATTGCACTCAGCAACGCACAAAAAGACGCGCAGAAACCTCGCAACGAAGTGCTCGATCTCTGGGGACAGACGGCGAAGTATCAAAAATCGCTCTCCCGTTTCTCTTCGGCTGTACATTTCTCTTTCCTGCTTTCGAGCGAAGACAGAGAAGACGCGAACAAATTCGCACGTAGCTTTATCTACGCGAACATTTCCGTTTTCGGCGAAGAAAATCAGGCGTTTGCAAAAGAGCTGCTGGACATTGTAAAAGAAGTCGTTCCCGAATACGTTGAGGCGAATATGGCGATCCCTTCGGGCTATACGGGTACGAACTGCCAGAGAATTTCCCGTCGTGACGCGATCCGTCAGACGAACAGCGGCTACACGAGAACGCAGGCGATCAAATCGGCGTTCTTGATGGCGGTTGCCGTAGGCGTTGTCGCTTGCGTAGCGATCATCATTGTGGATAGATCGGACAAACGTTTGCGCGATTGCGACGTGATCACGAGAGAATTCCACGTGCCTATCCTTGGTATCGTGCCTACGATCGAAATGAACGATGCGTCCACAACGAAAAAAGGCGCTGCGACTAAGCAGAACAAGGAGGAAAAATAATGGGACTGTTTTCTAAATTCACCGCAAAACTTTCTTCGCGTTCGCACGCAAAGCGTTCCCGCAAGGCGGCGGAAACGCACCACACGCACCGCAACGAATATCTTTTGAACGATAACACCCCCTTCGACGTCACCGAGGCGTTCCGTAATCTGAAAGCGGCGCTCTCCGTTTCCGTTCCCAAAAAGGACGGCGGCGTGGTCATTATGACGACTTCCGCATACCCCGAGGACGGTAAAACGACGGTCACGGCGAACCTTGCGCTGATGTTCGCACTCTCCAACGCCAAGGTCATCTTAGTGGACGCGGATATCCGTAAGGGCAGAGTCGCAAAATATTTCAAGCGCAAATCTGCCCCCGGTCTTTCCGATTATCTCTCGGGACAGAACACCTTGGAAGAAGTCGTGCATCAATCGCACATCAACGAAAACCTTTCGTATATCACTTGCGGCACCCACTCGCCCAAGCCCTACGAGCTGCTCGAAAGCGGTGAAATGAAGAATTTCCTGAACGAGCTCCGCTCCAAATACGATTACGTTATTATCGACACGCCCCCCGTGCTTATCCTTTCCGACGCGCTGGCGATCGCGCCCGAAACGGACGGCGTTGTGCTCGTTTGCCGCCATCAGGTATCGTATATCAGCGATATTGAACGCGCGCTCGGCACGCTGAAATTTGCCAAAGGGAACGTGCTCGGCGTCGTTGTAAACGACTATAAACAGCCCAAAGCCGGCAAATTCTACGGCGGTTATAAGAAGTATTATTACTACAATTATAACTATTCCTACGGCTCGACGAACCCTGCGGACAAGGACGACGATACAACGTCGGAAGAATAATTCCGCACACAGCCGTTTGGCGGTTGCAACCAAACAAACTACAAAAGGGTGGAAATCGTTTCCGCCCTTTTTTATTCTTTCACAGCGTTTGAAGAACGCCCCCTTGGGGTAATAATAAATATATGGAAAACTACACGGAAAAAGAAATTAGAACAACCAACCTTTTACCCATCGTGCCCCTGCGCGGCAAGGTGGCGTTTCCGCATACCAACGTTTCGTTTGAAGTAGGACGGAATATGACGCTCAAAGCGATCGACCGTGCCTCGACGACCGACCGCATGGTGCTGATTTTGACGCAGCGTGATACGGAAAAGGACGAAATCACAACGGACGACGTTTACACCGTCGGGTGCGTGGCGAAAATCAAACAAGTGGCACAGCTCACGGGCGGTGTGATCCGCGTGCTCTGCGAAGGGCTGTACCGCGCGAAGGCGCGCGGCGTGAATTTTGACGACGAAGGCGGTTATATGTATGCCGTCTGCGATCCGATCGACACGGTACACGGCGACGAAGTAATGGAAGAGGCGTATCTTCGCACGGCGAAGGCGCTGGTTAAAGACGTGCTCTCCACCGACGGCAAGATCGGCAAGGAAACGGCGGCGCGTTTGGAACGGTGTCAGGACGCCGACGAGTACGTGGATATTGCCCTTTCGGCGATGCGCGTGCGTCTCGAAATCAAACAGAAAATTTTGGAAGAGCCGAAGGCGATCGAACGGCTGAAACGTTTTGAACAATGCCTGAACGACGAGCTGGAAATCTCGAAAATCGAAAAGAAAATCGCGACGGCAGTACGCCAAAACATCGACAAGAACCAAAAGGAATATTTCCTGCGCGAGCAGGTAAAGGCGATCCACGCGGAGCTGGGCGACGACGACAAGGAAGAAGACGAGCTGCGCGAGAAGATTTTGGCAAAAAATCTGCCCAAGGATTTGGAAGAAAAATGCCTGAAAGAAGTCAGCCGACTGGGTAAAATGCCCTCCTCGTCCGCCGAATATACCGTGATTACGGGGTATTTGGAGCAGGTGCTCGCGCTGCCTTGGACGGAAGAAACGCAAGACACCGAGAGCCTTGCAGAGTGTGTCGCCGTTTTGGATAAGGACCACTACGGTCTGGAAAAAATCAAGGAGCGCATCACCGAATATCTCGCCGTTTTGAAACTGACGGGGAGCATGAAAGCGCCCATTTTGTGTTTTGTCGGCCCTCCGGGCGTAGGCAAAACGAGTATCGCGCAATCGATCGCGCGCGCTCTGGGCAGAAAGTTCGTGCGGATGAGCCTTGGCGGCGTCAAGGACGAAGCGGAAATCCGCGGTCATCGCCGCACGTATATAGGCGCAATGCCCGGACGTATCCTGTACGGTATGAAAAACGCGGGCTCGATCAACCCCGTGTTCCTGCTCGATGAAATCGACAAAATCACGTCGGATATGCACGGCGATCCTGCCAGCGCTCTGCTGGAAGTGCTCGATCCCGAGCAGAATTCCACTTTCCGCGATCGCTATTTGGAAGCGCCGTATGATTTGAGCAAAGTGCTCTTTATCACGACGGCGAACAGTCTGGACACGATCCCCGGTCCTTTGCGCGACCGTATGGAAATCATCGAGCTGTCGGGCTATACTTTGGAAGAAAAGACGGAGATCGCGCGGCGGTATCTCGTACCCAAGCAGTTGGCGGCGAACGGGCTGACGGACAACAACGCGGCGTTCACGCAGGACGGCATTATCACGACGATCGAGGGCTATACTCGCGAAGCAGGCGTGCGTACTTTGGAGCGTACCGTAGGGACGCTCTGCCGCAAGATCGCGGTAGCGTACGCAAACGATAAAAATTTGCCCTTGGTGACGGTAGACAGCCAAAAGGCTACCGAGCTGCTGGGCGTGCCCCGTTATAAAAAAGACGAAGAAATACCGACTACGGAAGTGGGTGCGGTGACGGGCTTGGCGTGGACTGCGGTCGGCGGTACGACCTTGACCGTCGAGGCAACGACAATGCCTGGCAAGGGCGAAATCAAGCTGACGGGCAAGCTGGGCGACGTGATGAAAGAATCGGCGCTGGCGGCGCTGTCCTATCTGCGCTCGCACGCCGAAAAATACGGTATCCTTGCGCAGAAATTCACCGACACCGACCTGCATATCCACGTTCCCGAGGGAGCTACCCCCAAGGACGGGCCGAGCGCAGGCATCACCATCGCGACGGCAATCCTGTCCGTTTTGACGGAGAAAAAGGTGCGCGGCGATATCGCTATGACGGGCGAAATCACGCTGCGCGGCAAGGTATTGCCCATCGGCGGCTTAAAGGAAAAGGCGTTGGCGGCGCGGCGTTTGGGCATCAAAACGGTGATTATTCCGCAGGGCAACGCCCGTGAAATCGAGGAGCTGCCCGACGTTTTACGACGCGACGTGCAATTCGTGCCCGTATCGTGTGTGGACGAAGTGTTCGCGCTGGTTTTGGAGAACGGCGCGGCGTTCGACTGTTCGACGGACAAGCCCAAAACGGTGAAAAAAACGCGCAAAACCAAAGTCGTTCCCCCTATGAACGAAACGCACCGCGACGGCGTGCGCTGTTGAGCTCTGCCCTAAAAGGAGTACCCCATGTACGAAACGAAGAAAAAATACGAAGAAAAACAGCCGCCGCTCGTGATCAAGAACGCGACGTTTATCACTTCGGCAGCAAAAAAAGAGCAATTCATTACGCCCGACAAACCGATGATCGCCGTCTGCGGCAAATCGAACGTGGGCAAAAGCTCGTTCATCAATATGCTGGCAAACCGCAAAAAGCTGGCAAAAACGAGTAGCGAGCCGGGGCGAACCCGTCTTGTCAACTATTTTGATTTTGGCGAGTTCATCCTTGCCGACCTGCCGGGGTACGGCTTTGCGCGCGTATCCAAGGGTGAAAAAGAAAAATGGGCAAAGACCTTGGACGATTTTTTCAAGGATAAAGCAAAAATTTCGCACGTGTTTATGCTCGTCGATTCCCGTCACGATCCCACAGCGGACGACGTGCAGATGATCGAATATCTGCATTATCACACGTTGCCCTTTACCGTCACGCTTACCAAGTCGGACAAGCTCTCGCGCATGAAACTCAACGAGCATATCCGCGCAATCGCCGCCGATCTCTATCTCGCTCCCGCGAACTTAATCGCAACGAGTTCGGAAACGGGATATGGCAAAATAGAAGTTTTGACGAAAATCAAGAGCGTTATCGACCTTGCCAACCAACCGTTGCCCATCGACGATGCGGAGGAAACGAACACGGACGAAGAATAACAGACTGCATATATGCAAAAACACGGCTTTTCACAGCCGTGTTTTTTCTTGTCTTTTGTATGTATTTAGCCCCAAATCTCTCTGGCAATCACCAAAATTTCGTCCGCGGACTGTGCGGAAAAGAGCCGATCTTTATACGCCGCCGCGCCCTTTTCGCCCTTGACGTAAAATGCCGCCATTTTACGCATAAATACCGTGGTAAAGCGTTCGTCGCAGACCGTCCCCGTCCATTTTAGCTGTTTTTCGAACATTTTCAGCTTGCTTTCCCTCCCTTTTCCCGTTAAATCGCAAAATAACTGCGGATCAAACAACGCCGCGCGCGCCACCATTACGCCGTCCGCGCCCGTTTCTTTCATCAGCCTTTCCCCGTCCGTGTCAGAAAACACGCCGCCGTTCGCAATCACGGGGATATGCACCGCTTTCTTCGCTGCCGCAATCTCCGCAAAATTCACTTCGCCTGCATAAATTTTATCGCGCGTTCTGCCGTGCACGGTGAGCAAGCTCGCCCCTGCCCCCTCCATACGTTTGGCAAATTCTGCGGTGATTAGCTTGTCTTCCGTAATTCCGATACGGAATTTTACCGTGATGATTTTGCCGCTTTTTACGCACTCTTTGACGATTTTTTCCGCCAAAATCGGGTTTTCAAGCAGCGCGCTCCCCTCGCCGTTTTTATAAATCTTCGGCACGGGACAGCCCATATTGATATCTACGATAGGGAAAGGCGCAAATGTTTCGTGTTCGCACGCCGCACGCATGGTATCGGGCTCGCTCCCAAAAATCTGCGCCGCACACAGCCCCTCGTTTTCGTCCGTATACAAAAGCTCTTTCGTGTTTTCGCTGCCGTATTTCAAACCCTTTGCGCTCACCATTTCGGTGTAGCACAGCCCTGCTCCGTAGCCCTTGCAAAGCCGACGGAAAGGGTAGTTGGTGTAGCCTGCCAAGGGGGCTAAGAACACGTTATTTTCAGTTGTAACATTTCCGATGGAAATCGGCGTTAATCGCATACCGTATGCCCCCTTTTTGAATTTTTCGCTTTTTTATTGTTTACAAAGCTCGGCTTTTGCTGCTCTGTAATAACCGTCCCATTCTTCGTCCGTCAGTTCAGTAACCTTTCTGCCGTCGGCAATCGCTTTTTTCTCGGCGAGCGTAAACCGCGCTGCAAAACGGTCGGTGCTTTCCTTTAACGCCTTTTCGCAATCACAACCAGCCTTTCTGCCCACGTTGACCGCCGCAAACAACACGTCGCCAAGCTCCTTTTCCGCCGCTATCTTGTCGCCTGCATTATACGCCGCGAAAAACTCTTGCAGCTCCATGCCGATACGCTCTGCCGCCGCGGCTACGTCGGCGAAATCCATACCCCCCTTTGCCGCGCGTTTGCCTACTTTTTGCGCGCGCATCGCCGCAGGGAAACATTTCGGGACGTCGTTCACGGCGTCCGCAAACGTGACCTGATGTTTTTCCGTCATTTTGTTCTTTTCCCAGACGGACAACGCGCCTGCGTCGCTATCCGCTTTGTCGTCGCCGAACACGTGCGTGTGGCGCGAAATCAACTTTTGACAGATCCCCGTCAGCACGTCAGTGAGATCGAACGCGCCCGTTTCTTCCTTGATGACCGCGTGGAAAATCGCCTGCAACAAAATGTCGCCCGTCTCTTCTAAAATCTTTTCATCGTCATCTTGGTCGATCGCGTCCACCAGCTCGTAAGCCTCTTCCACCGCAGACATCTTTATGCTCTCACACGTCTGCACGCGATCCCAAGGACACCCCCCGGGTGCGCGCAAGCGCACGATAATCTCTTTCAAATCTTCCAGCGTAAACCGTTTCTTTCCCAAAAGTTCCACCCGTTCGATCGCTACCGCCGAAGTATAATCGTACGTTTTTTGACGATCGAGCTCAAAGAGCGAGATTTTCTTCGCCGTGCCGTTGCGGAGATATTGCACGCACAGCTCTTCCCCGTACAGATCGCCAAGGACGAGCTTGCAATCGCTCGCCAAGCTCTCGTCGTCAAGATCGTACACGATCAAGGGCAGAGCAAGATTACCCTCGCGCGCGCGGTCTGCCAGCTCGTACGCCGACACCGCGGCATATGAACAATCGGCAAACTTCGCCGCGCGCACCAGCGCAGTTATTTTCGACACGCCGTCGATGATTTCTATTTTGCCGCGCGTGCATTTGAGGAGCGCCTTTACGGAGTTGTCTTCCGTCGCCGCGCCGTCCACCAAATACACACAGTCGTCGCCCTGCTTAGTCACCGCTTTGGCAAGGTTCTTGGCAAGAGTGGCAAAATTACGGCTGCTCTCGTACACGCTATCCAAACACACGTGTGGTACGCCCAGCGCCAGCACCGTTTCGTACGAGCGCGTATGCGCCGTCCGCACAACGATTTTTCTGTCTGCGGCTGCCGCCGCCAAAATAGTCTTTTCAGCGCGCAACGACAAATCGCCCTGCTCCACACCTAACCCGATTACCGTGATCATTGTCTATCGCTCCTTGCGTTTTTCTTTGGATACGATTAAATTATACACCAAATTCAGCAAAAACGCAACCAAATAGCAAACGTTCGTCGCGTGCGCCAAGCCGAAAACGGAAAATTTCGGGCTTTGCAGCCACCAAACGTACAGCCCCGTCTTTACCGTCACCCCGATCAGCATCGACAAAGCCGCATATTGCGGTTTTCCCTGCGCCGTCAAACACGCCGACAACGTCTGCACGCACGAGAGCGTCAACGCACTCACCGAGAACACGCGGATCAGATCAATGAGCGTTCGCAATTCTTCCCCCGATAACGCGCGGAAAATGATCTTTGCCGCAGGCGCGGCAAACAGGAACAAAGCCGCCGCACTCGGCAACGCCACCGCCACCGTCACCAACAACGAAAACGCGATACGTTTCCGCAGCGAAGTGGCTTGACCGCGACCCGTCCCCCTACCTTTGCGCGCCGCCGCACTCGCCACCGCAGGCACGCTCGCCGCCGCAATCCCGTAGCAAATGGACACGGGCAAGTTGATTACCGTTACCGCTCCGCCCGAGAACAAACCGAACAACGTGACGGCGTCTGCGCTGTACACTCCCAAAAAACGGGGCACGAGCACGCTGTCGAGCAGCCCCGACAGCGGCAAAATAATCGAGCTGAACGTGACGGGAATACTCAATTTCAGTACCGTTTTTGCGGAGATTTTCTCGTCTGTTTTGTGCGAAAGGGCTGGGGACGGGTCGCGATGAAAGAGAAATAACATCAGTAGGAGCGCAGTCAATTCGGATAAGGACACCGCCAAGAGCAGAAAGGTGACCGCCCTTTGCACGTTCGCACGGAACAGATAGGCAAAGAGTAAGCCAAACCCCACCTTTACCGCCTGTTCGGTGATTTCGGACAGCGCCGTGGGCATCATATTGTTTTTGCCCTGAAAATAGCCGCGAAAAACGGAGATTGCGGATACAAGAAACACGGACGGCGCGAGCGTGAAATATCCGCCGAGCACTTCGCGGTTGCCCTGCGCGGCAGCCAAAAAGGGCGCTATCAAGCACATCAACGCCGTACCGACGCCGCCGATGAGCAGGAACAGGCGCATCGCTGTTTTGAACACGGGTAGCCCCGTTTGCCCTTTGCCCAGCCGCTCCGCGGTCAATTTTGCAATCGACGACGGAATCCCCGTGGCGGACACGGTGAGCAGCATACAATAGACGGGATAGACCATTTGATACAGCCCCAGCCCGTAGCCGCCGACCAAGTTTGTGAGCGGAATACGGTATAATGCGCCGATGATCTTTGCGATAAAACCGCCCGCGGCGATCCAAGCCGCGCCTTTAAGAAAGCCGCTTTTTCCCTTGCCGTTGCCCGTATATTTTGTCCGTTTTGCCACCTTTTCCATAAGCATACTCCTTGTTTTATAGCAGTTTGGGGAAAAGTGTGCTATTTTATCGACAAAAAGAGAGAGAAAAAGTAAAAAACGATCGCAAAAAGGACAAAAAAGCGGTTGACATTTGCGGCAAAAGCGTATATAATATAGGAACAATGCAGGTGTCGCCTAGCGGTATGGCGGCAGCTTCCCAAGCTGCTCCCGGCGGGTTCGACTCCCGTCGCCTGCTCCACATTTTTTGTGAAAAACGGTCATTTTTGACCGTTTTTCCTTGTTTTTCAGCCTATTTTCAATGAAAAATGTTAATTTTTTACAAATGAATAAATTTTATGCACCATTTATGCACCATTTATTGCTGTAACCCTTGAATACGCTGAAAATGTCGAAGTGAAAATTTGCGAAATTTTTATTTTAATCATTTTAAAATTATAGTAAAACGCACCTATACCCGAAGGTATAAGTGCGCTAATTTTTTTCTTCAAGAAGTCTTATGACCTCTTGTTCAAATTCGTCAAAGTTTATAATCCAATGACCGCCATTTTTAATTTTGAAAACGTTCTCTGAAGCGAGAGCATTTTGTAATAGCTGCCTATCTATTTTTAATTTCGGATA